>NZ_AP019400.1:300000-582500 GCF_004295585.1 Cohnella abietis
CTGTACCAACGGCAACAAATCCGAACATCATACCGACTACGGTCAAAACCTGATTGGCTAACCCAACAGCCGCCACGGCGCCATCGGAGTAACTGCTCAGCATCATCGTATCCACAGTTCCAATCAGCGAGCCGAACATGGCTTCAATAAAGATTGGCCATGCTACCGCAAGAATGCTCTTTTTTCGTAGGTCGCTAGATTTACTCATACCAATATATGCCTATTCCGTTGTCGAGCCTTAAAGGTAACCGTTTCTTTAAAACCTACTTCTTTAAGCATGTTCAACTGCTGATTGGTATAACTGCCTAGATTCTCCGGATAATGCGCATCCGTTGAAGTCATAATCGAAACGCCCTTGGCGGACAAAATATTTAGAAAAGCGGGACTTGGACACATTTCCTTGATCGGATATCGGTAGACCATCCCGGCGTTGATTTCCGTGGCTATATTATGTTCAACCAGCAGCTCTGCAATCTGCTTATAAATCGGCAGCAATCGTTGTTCGTCGGGGCGATAGCGGAAAGCTTTCAAATTATCCAGATGGGCGACAATATCAAACAACTCTGAGCGAATAGCTTGTCCGACCACCTTGAAGAACCGATCATATAAGGTTTCTAGATCGAATAGTTCAAACCGGCTTTCCGTAGCCGGATTATCGAAGCCCCATCCATCGATAAAATGGACTGAGCCGATCACGTAATCATAAGGCTGAGAAGATAAAATAAGATCCAGCTCGCTTTCGCAGCCTGGAAAGTAATCAGCTTCAATACCCAAATAAAGTTCTATCCCATTACGCAGCCATTTTTCTTTCTCGTTTTGAATACAGGTTACGAATGAATCAACCGAAGCGACGCACACCTGATCAAGCCATTTTCTCTGCAATGTGCCAAGTGGCGTGTCCGATAGATCAATATATTTTTCATAATACGTTTTATATTCGGTGAACCGATAGAGGTGATCGACAATACCTACCTTTTTCAACCCTGCGTTCTGGGCTTGCTTTAAATACAGATCAAGCCATTCCGAAGTATAAGCTCCCTTATGAATCCGATTTTCCAGTTGGCGGAATACTTCCTGCATCCACTCGATCGAATGAGGCTTCCATTCGCAATCGGTAAATGTGGCAATACTTTCAAACGTGCGCTTCAGCCACCCTGCAGAGTACGGTCCTTCTTCAAGGTGAATGTGAAAATCTGCTTTCATTCTGTACATCCTCTCTTACTCTAGTTAAACAATGCTGTCGTTTTCCGAACGAATCCAAGATTGGAATTCGCGTTTTCCTTCGTGAAGAGTAATCACTCTTGCGCCGCGCTGTAACTCGCCATATGTGTTGTATCCCGTAACGCGACCGTAGACGAGTGAAATGCCATGTAGAACGCCTACATAATCATTGTCGTGATCATGGCCGGCGAATACCCCCATCACGTCGCCCGCCTCGAGAAAAGCCGCGAACAACCCACTATTTATTTTCGGACAGCAAACTTCCTCGCCTTTTCTCCCTGCCATCGTTCCGAATTGCCATACCGCATCATATTCAGGGAGGGGAATGTGCAGGAAAGCCAACCCAGGCAGCGGCCCCTCATTTTTTCCTGTGACTTGTCGGGATTGATCTGCATACCAGTGAATTTGGTCGGGATGAATCCAAGCGTATCCTCCAATGCTATCCGGCGCATACTCTCCTGAATCAAAAAAGTAGAGCACGGCAGCAGCTTGATCCTCCGTGGAATGTTGCACGGTGACCGTATAATTGCCGACACCGTGAATATGGGCCGGACCAGTCTCGGAAATACAATTGTCAAACTCGGATAGGATGTTTTGTAAATCCATTCTTGTAACACCCTTCTCCGAATCATGATTGCCGTAAATTACGGCGAAAGGAATATCGGAATTCGTCGCGCATTGTATAGCCCGGCGAAAAGTCGTTTTCTGATCGTCAACGTCATCGCTGGAAATGAGATCGCCGGTAAAAACAATTAGATCCGGCTTTTCGGTCTCCACAATCCGCTCCATTAAAGCCAGTGTACGGACATCCTTATCCGGTTCGATGCCATCCTTTAGGTGGATATCGGTAAACTGGACGATTTTAAACGTCCCCTCTTTATTAAATACCAGCTTGCTCATACTCATCGCTTGTCTCCTCCTAAACTATTCTTTTAAAGCTCCGGCAGACACGCCTTTTGTAAAATGCTTTTGAACAAACGGGAAAATTAAAATGACCGGCAGAACGACAAGCAAAATCGTCGCCATTTTTAACGAATCGCCTGTTATTTGAATACGATCCACCATCTCGTACGATAACGAGCCTGAAGATTTCATCAGCGCATTGCTAAGCGCCTTCTGCGTAGTAAGCATTTCTTGAAGCAAGGTCGATGCGGGCTTAATATCTGGATTGCGCACAAAGAACGTACCTGTGAACCAATCATTCCAGTGTGTAACCGCATTAAACAAGGACATCGTTGCAATAACCGGCTTGCTAAGCGGCAGAATAATACGGAAGAAAATACCGAAGTCGTTCAAGCCGTCCATTCGTGCAGCTTCTTCAAGCCCTTCAGGAACCTGCTGAAAGAAGGTGCGCATGACCATGATATTCCATACGTTGTATAAGCTCGGAACAATATACACCCATATCGTATTCGTCAGATGCAATTCCTTAAGCACCAAATAATACGGAATCATCCCACCGCTGAACAGCATCGTGAAGAAAATAAAAAAGGCGATCACGCCGCGCCCCGGCAGCGTTCGGCTCGTTAAGGCGTAAGCCGCCATAGCCGTAAGAAAAACGCTAGATATCGTGCCTGCTACTGTTCGTATTAGAGAGATGATAAATCCGTTCGTCATTTGCGATTGGGCAAATACTTCTGTAAAATTTTCGAACGTCCACTCTCTCGGCCATATATAAATGCCGCCTCTTTGTGCATCGGCTCCGCTGTTAAAAGCTAGAGCGAATATATTCAACAATGGAAGAATGATAGTCAGGCAAACGAATAGGATGATCAAATAGTTGAAAATGGTTAAAAGACGTTCACTCCATGGCGCTTTGTAGAAGCTTGTGTTCATTGTCCGTCTCCTTTATTTCAATCAGGAAGCATTCAGGAACCACGCTTAAAGCAAGGCTCCTGAATGTGCAACTATTAAAATTTAATCGATACTTTTTCCGCAGACTCTTTATTTTCCAAAAATTGAACATATTCTTTGAGGCCGTATTTGTCCAACCGAGCAGCTGCCTCATCCATTATTTTACGAGCTTTTTGCATATCGCTGCTGTAATAGGCTCTTAACAAACTTTCATTGTAGTTGTCTATAGCCTGTCTCAAATCCGCACCTTGATCAAAGTCATATATAAAAGAAAGCGGCGTGAGTCCATCAACAATTTTGGCGGCTTTCAGTTTGCCGTCATAATCCCACAATTTAATGATTTCGTTAGGCGTTTTGTTGGTATCCGCGGAAGCTGCATCACCATAAGCATCTTCACCAAAATCGCCCTTCGGATCCAAATCCGTGTAGCCAAGATACTCGCCCCACCAATTGCCTACGCCACGGAATCCAAGCTTGGCAGCTTCAGCAGGATTGCTCGCTTTCAAATCAAGCACTTCTTGTTTCGCAATCGGATTACCCTTGGCATCAAGCGTGTAATCTCGTCCTTCAATGCCGTATTGCGCCAGCAGCTTGCCCTCTCGGCTTGCTAGGAAATCCGCCAGCTTCACAATGTCCTCTGGATTTTTCGTCGTTGCGGGAATGGACCAGCCGCCGCCGCCCGATTTATAATCGACTTGCATTTGATAAGGGCCGTTAACGTAGTTGATAGGGCCAAGCGGTACGTAAGTCATATTATTGTTCTCTGGTATATAATTGTGCATTTCCGCGACAATTCCGAAGCTGTGGTTGATCAGAGCTTCCTTGGAACGGTTTTCCTCCATGGTGAAAAATTCCGGATGTATTAGCTTTTCTTTCAACAGCTTTTGAATAAATGCAATGCGTTCGAGACCATAATCGGTTTGGCTTTCGAATTTGATTTTTCCGGCTTCATCCTTCATAAACTTCTCTTCGGTCGGGCCTGTCCAAACCAAGTCATTAAACAGGGAATTCACATCTTTACCGCCCCACACTGTAGGACCAATCGGATAAATGTCTTTACCATGAGCATCCTTAAAGTGGCCGTCCTTCATTTTCTTCGCCAAATCATAGACTTGCTCAGTCGTGTTGATCGTGCTCGGGTCAATGCCAAGCTGATCCATAATATCTTTGCGTACGAAAGGTCCGCCTACATACTTCTTTCCAATTTGCCCTGTATTCCGGGAGATCGCCGTATAGACAAGATAAGTAGCGCCATTGAAATCAGGACGAAACATAATATTGGTCTTAGCATCGGTCGGGAGATAGCCATCCTGAAAATACTTGCTATAGATGCTCGTGTTTTTCAGAGAAGAGGTCAAGTCGGCGAACATGCCTTCCTTGGCCGCTTTTAATAAAATAGGCATTTCCGGACGTCCGCTATTATTCAAATAAAATCCGATAAAATCCGGCAAATCGCCGGCAGCCAGACCGGCGGCGAGCGCCTGCGTAGAATCTTCCGATGTCACCCCTTGAATCTCAAGCGTAATACCCGTTTTTTCTTTCAACACTTTAGCGATTTCGGGATTCATATAGGTAGAAATATCGCCGGCATCCTGAAAAATTAGTCCTTTAATGGTACGATCCGCGATCCACGTAGCAGGCTTGTCCGATGTAGCAGTTGTATTCTCCTCGTTCGATGTCGCGGATGAACATCCCGTCACGAATAATGCAGCCACAAGAGGAACCGCAAGAGATTTTTTCCAAATATTCATATTCACTGACCTTCCCAATGATGTATTTTTACCACAATGAAGTATTGAACTTTTTACGGGATAGTTGGTTTACCGCGATTACAAGAACAAGGCCGATAACGCCCTGTATCATGCCGACTGCCGAAGCATAACCGAACTGCGAATCCTGCATCCCTACCCGAACGACATACGTATCAAGCGTTTCTGCTAGCTCCATGTTGCCCGGAGTTTTGAGTAAATAAATTTGATCAAAGCCTGCGGATAGAATACTCCCAAGCGATAAGATGAACAAAATCAGGATCGTCGGGCGAATGCCTGGCAAAGTAATATGCCAAATCTGTCTAAGCTTCCCGGCTCCATCCATCTTCGCCGCTTCATAGAGAGCAGGGTTGATTCCCGTAATAGCAGCGAAATAGATAATGGAATTCCAACCAATTTCCTTCCAAATAAAGCTCCAAAACATGATCGGGTAGAAGGATGCCTTTTCCATCATAAAAAATCGGCTGCCATCGCCTCCTAGAGAGTCAATGAATTGATTCAGAAAGCCGGTATCCGGAGCCAAAATTCGCTGAATCATTCCGATTACAACGACCCAAGAGAAAAAATGCGGAAGATACGCGATCCCTTGAAAGACATTCCGGAGCCTTGTATTTTTGATCTCGTTCATCTGCAACGCAAAAATAATTGGGAACGGCAACGCTAAGAAAAGTTTCATAGAACTAATGATGAGCGTATTTTTAACAAAAACCATGCTCTGCGAATCACTAAAGAATTTCTCGAAGTAACGAAGCCCTACCCACTCACCTCCATATAACCCCCCTTTAAACGTGAACTCCTTGAACGCAAGCACAAGTCCTGTCATGGGCAAATAAGAAAAAGCAATAAAAAAGGCGATACTTGGAATTAACATGATGTAAATATAACGATGGAGCCAAATTCGTCTCTGCCATTTCAACATCTTTTTAAATAATCACCTCTTCTTTGTTTCGTTGTTTAAATTTGTTGGTTATTGCGAGTTTGTGTTGTTTCTCGACTGTTTAAACTATAATTTACCTTTGTAAACGCCATTCATTCAGTTTGTAAATTATTTATCAAGTCGATCGGCGCAGCGATATATGATAGACTTGACACGGATAAATTTGATATGGTAGCTGTAAGAAGCGATTCTAGATAGTTCAAAAGTATGGTGTGAGGTGTTTCGAGGATGTCTCTCTTAGCGGAAGAAAGAAAGAAAATTATTTTACAAGAACTAGACGATACGGGTAAGGTCGAGGTCATTCTTCTCTCCAAGCGTTTGCAGGTTTCCAACGAAACCATACGCCGAGATATGGACGTCCTAGAGGAGTTAGGTAAATTAAAGAGGGTGTATGGCGGAGCTGTGAAAATTGCTCACAAAGACGGTGAGCCTGCGTATAACCTTCGTAGAGTTATGAATTATGCCGAGAAGCAAGCGATCGGTCGTCAAGCCTCGGAACTCTTGAAAGATGGCGACACCATTTTTCTGGATACGGGGACAACGGTTCTTGAATTGGCTCGTAGTATTGCGGGCAAGAAGCGGATTACGATTATTACGAATTCCCTTCCTGCTGTCCATGTATTAGTTGAGTCATTAAACCAGGAGCAGTTTACAGGACAGGTGATTCTTCTTGGCGGCGAAATTTCTCCGAAGCAGCAATCGATCAGCGGACTCATGAGTCATGAGATGCTTCAAAATTTTTACGTGGACAAAGCATTTCTGTCCGTCGGAGGGATCTCGCCCTTGCATGGTATAACGGACTTCGATATGAACGAATCTCTCACTTCCAGAATGGCGGCAAAACGTGCCAACGAGGTTATCGTGCTGGCTGATCATAGCAAAATCGGAGGCAACGCCTTTTGCCACATTGCACCGATAGAGGTAGCCGACATGATTATTTCTGATCAAGATCCGCCTGTTTCGTGGATAGAAGACCTGGCCACCCATGATATTACATGGATAAAAGTGTCCTTGCCCGAATAATTCCCGTGGTTAGTAGGCGCCTAAGCTCATCATGCTCAACGCCTTCAATAGGAACAAATTAGGGCTGTGCTCGAAGTGATTATCCCACTTCAGGCGCAGCCCCGTTTTTGACGAGATCATTTGGTTGACTTCTACAAGTTATCCTTCGATGAGCTCAAACACGCGCTCCAAGATCACGTACGTTTGTTCATGCGTAAGTTTGCCATGCGGGTCAAAGTGGGTGCTGTCCGTTCCTTGCAACAAATTCAATCGAACAGCTTCGTAAACTACGTTTTTCGCCCATGGTGAGATAAGGTTGTCGTCTGCAAATGGTGTAGCCGTTGCAATACCGCCGCTCGTCGCGTTCACCGAGCTTCCTGCGCCTTTCTTCATGTTAAGCGCCTTATCGTACACGTTCAACAATAGCTTCGCCGCCTGCTCTCTCGTAATCGTCGCGTCAGGCGAGAACGTCGTAGCCGACGTGCCGCTAATAATCCCATTTTTGTTTGCCCAATTGACTGCCCAATCGCTAACGTCACGGAACGGAGTGGAGTTGATATCGTTGTGGAGCACTTGATTTTCAACAATATCCTGCTTCATGACAATCTCGAGCATCCGCACCGCCATTCCTGTGAACGTTATCCGTGAAATCGGCCGCTGATAATTGAGATCGAAATCCATTGGGATTAGACCGTTTCCTTTAGCCTTCAAGTAAGCGCCCTGCGCCCACGTGCTAACTTTCTCATCCCCATTCCCACTTACCCGCAGTGTTACTATTTTGGATTTTGGATCTCCGATATAACGGTCCACGCTTACATAGGCTTCTCCCTTACGGATTCCCGTAATCCGTCCTTGTGCATCAATCGATACGATCGATGAATTGGAACTCACAAACAAGTTATCGCTCGTTTGTGTGCCCGATTCTAAGCGTAACTGAATCGTTTCGCCTACATGCAATTTTATCGGAGCGTTTGCTGTGAAGTGTGGTAGCATCTCGAACATCGTCGTCTGAAAATGGATTTCCTGCGCCTGACCATCACGACCGTACACGCCTGTAATGGAGACACTGAACGTATCGTCTTCTGCGAACTCCTCTATCCCGTCAGGTCGGAAAATAATCGAATAGGGGATGCCGCCATACCCGCCAGTGTCTACATTAAAAAATTTCCCTTCTCTATCCGTATCACTTGCATTAAACGACCATTTGCGTTCGTCGCGTTCCCGCACCAATTCGACCCGAATGTCATTAGTGTGCGACTTGTCATAACGGCTCGTATTTAACGACACTGACCAAGCATCATTCGGGGAGAATACTTCTTGTGGAAAATAGCCCGCCGAAGGCCACGCGACATAATCGTAGCTTACTTCGCTCGGATTACGTTCACTATTGAACGCGGACATCGTGGCAAACGGAACTGGATACCCATACGACATGTCCGCATACACCATGCCGAACATCGTCTTCTTCATTGTCGGATTGATGATCCAGCGGCGATGCCCTACACGATCAATATTCGATGCATCACTGTCCGACATATAGCCAAGCACGTTATCGTAAAAAGTATTGCTGCCCAGGAATAAGTTACTTGAGCTCGTCGCTTTGTATCCAAGATCAAATTGCGATTGGCTCATATCGGCTGGCTGAACTGGATGATGGGAAAGTTGTTTGTTGACCGCATTCAGAAGCGCACCAGTTTGCTGCTGCTGTTCCAACGATGAATCTGCTACTAGGTCGTCCGGAACTCCTGCGAGGTAGCGAACGAAATTTGCTGCATTAATGCCATCTTCAATATATTGAGGTTTGAGCTTGCCTGGAGAATACGGTGCAATTAACTGAGGGGCTTGCTTATAAATTGCATCCGTATTGTATATTCCGTCCTCAGATGTATAGCCGGCCTTCACCATGTCCATGGGGCGGTATTGCAGCCATTTGGCTAAAATGTCCTGCTTCGCGCGGTTTTGCGTTAACTGCTGTACATCACTGGAGGCGGCAGAGGCGTGTTGCGGTGCTCCGGCTGCTGACCAGATTGACGTTGCAACGAGTGTGGCGAGTATGAGCTTGAGCGGTTGGTTCCATCGGTGGCGAGTCATGTTCACGAATGTTGTCCTCCTAGGGCGTTTGATTATGCGACAAATTTTGCGTACAACATTTTTATATTATTCAATAGAAATTTCCAATATCCTCTCGCGAAATGTGATATCGAACGAAATCAGAAGCAAAACTATAAATATCTTAAATGTGTGGAACTTTCATTTGTTTTACAATACGCTGATACGGACTTTAAATAATGAAAACAATCAATGCCTACAATTGTGGTATATAGACTGTTTGATTCCGATTTTTTTGTTTTTTTGAATACTTCGATGTTGAAAATAGGAGAGATTATATTGAAACGCATAGCAATTGATATGGATGAAGTCATGGCGGACACTGTGGCTACACATTTGGAATGGTACAACAGGGATTATCATGATAACCTGCATCTAACGGATCTGCATGGAACTACACTGATACAACTAAGACCTGAGCGGATAAGAGAAATAGAAAGCTATTACGATAAAGAAAATTTCTTTCGTGAACTGAAAGTTATTGAACATAGTCAAGAGGTCATACGAGAGCTAAGTCAGTTTTATGAAATATTTATCACTACTGCTGCCATGGAGGTTCCTGCTTCCTTCAAAGCCAAGTACGAATGGCTACTTGAACACTTTAGCTTTCTTGATCAAATGAATTTTGTTTTTTGCGGAAACAAGAGCGTTATTCACGCTGATTATTTAATTGATGACAATGTAAAACAGCTTGATCGTTTTCGAGGGCAAGGCATTCTTTACACTGCGTCCCACAATATTTTTGAAACCGGGTACGTTAGGGTGAATAACTGGCATGAAGTGAGAGAGTTTTTCGTAGATAAAGAACGTCTGCTAGATGGTATGGATATAGAAAGGGAGGTTAAGTAATATGGAGATGTGTCGTGTAATGCACATCCCCAAGCGCCAGCAGCCTATACAAGTACTAGCCCACTGGATATTCGATCCGATCCATACGAAATCTGGATCGATTCAGGAAGGGAATCTAGTCTTAGCCGATAAGAGCGGCCTCGGCAATCATATCGAATTGGTTACGACTAATGAAAGTACTACGCAGCAATACGCCCCTCATCTTGATTGGATGAAGGATACTTCAGGAGGGGCCGGCTTATCTTTATATAATGATCGATGCGATAAAGGTACAGGAAGTTATTTTCAAACCGTGAAGGATGCCCCTCTCAATCAAGAGAGCTTTGGGCAAGGATACACCATCGAAGTCGTCGTTCAAATGCCAGAGCTTTTCGATGAGGATAGACACAGTTGGATGGGTGTGCTGACGAGACAGGGTAGAGCGGCGGATCTTGGTAAATCGGGAGAAAACGAAATTGTTGCAACTCTATCTATTTCGAATTGTAAGGAATACCAATGGGTAAGTCATCCTACGAATCAAACTTCATCGGTTACGAATTGGTCACGTTATTTGAAACCCGGACAATGGCATCATGTCGTCATCGTTAATGATACGATACAAACACTGTTGTACGTGGACGGGATTTGTGATTTCAACAGTCCTACAAGAGATATCAGGGGTATCGCTCAAATCGAAGGAAAAGGTTGGAATATCGGAGCCTCAGAATGGGGCGGCCAACTAGATCAACTGTTTTCTGGCTCCATTAGAGAGATTCGTATTGCAGGAGAACCCCTTGAGAGAGTGGATTGGCTACTTGATTCCAAGCCGCAGCAAGTTATTAAAGGTACTAACGAGGAGCATCCTCTTTCACTCCAGAAAAGCGCTTATCACTTTGTTTTTGTCCCTGATGCACAGAAGCTTGTCTATTTAAATCCCGAAATGTTTGAAGCGCAAACAAAATGGATAGTGGACAATCACTCCAGATTTAATATTGCTATGACTGCATTTGTAGGAGATATCGTCGACCATAGTGATGCCCCAGAGGAGTGGGATCGCTCTTCCAGGGCGATATCCCTCTTGGATCAATCTCACACTCCATATATGATGACTGCTGGAAATCACGACTATGACGCCGCTGATACTTATTTGCAGCACTTCGGACCTGATCGCTTTCGCAGCAAGGAATACTATAAAGGCCATTCACCGTCCCAATACAGCTCGTATGGTTTCATTCAAGCAGGAAGCTATACTTATCTCTGGTTAATGGTAGATATGCAATACCTTTTGCAGGACATGGCATGGTGCAAAGCAGTGCTCGAGGAACATCCGAATATACCTACTATTATTGTGTCCCATGATATTCTTTATGCGACGAAGGAAGAGGAGCGCCGAATTGTTCATGAATCGGAGAACGGCAGGCTGATATGGGAGGAATTAGTTGCTCCTTATAATCAGGTGTTCCTGACCGTAAACGGACATTATGACGGGACTGCTCACCATATACGAAGAAATAATTCCGATCATATGGTCATTCAACTGTTGATCAATTATCAGGACAGCTACCGTGGCGGAAATGGTTGGATGAGACTAGCTGGATTTAATGAGGAAGCTAACCAAATTTCTTTTCTGACCTACTCGCCTTGGGTAGAGCTTCTAGGAAAGAACGAACCGCTGTCCTATCCGGATTACCGATACTTGACGGGACAATATGATACTTTTGTGATTCCATTTCCTTTTGAGAAACGTTTTAATTTTGTGACCGAAAGTTAATTATCCGATTAATTTGGAGTGATCGCTCAATGTCTCTTTTATCCGAAGAAAGAAAGCAGCATATTCTCATTCAACTAGATACGATCGGCAAGGTGCGGGTTATCTCGCTGGCTGAACAGCTTCAAGTCTCGAATGAAACGATTCGGCGTGATCTGTTTGTATTGGAGGAAGAAGGAAGGCTTAAACGCGTCTACGGTGGAGCTATAAAGGTGCAATATGATGAGGGCGAGCCCCCCTATCAGCAACGACAAATCTTAAATTATGAAGCAAAGAAGACTATTGGGTACAGGGCTGTTGATCTGATCCAGGACGGAAACACTATCTATATGGATACGGGAACAACGATCCATGAATTGGCACGCTCCCTCAAAGACAAGAAACGAATAACGGTTATCACTAATTCCTTAACTGTCGCGAATCTGCTGACAGAATCGTTGTCCCAAGCCCTCTTCAGCGGGCGAGTAATTATTCTGGGCGGTGAAATATCGCCGGAGCAACAATCTGTAAATGGCTATCTTCCTCAGGAGATGCTTAAAAATCTCTATGTGGATAAGGCTTTTGTTTCGGTGGGAGGGATTTCGATTGAGACAGGTATTAGCGATTACGATATGAATGATTCTGTTATTACCAGAATGGCGATATCGAAAGCGAAGGAAGTTATCATTCTAGTGGATTATAGCAAGATCAGTATACAAGCCTTCTGCCATATTGCGCCTTTAGAATTAATTGATGTTGTCGTATGTGAAAAGGAGCATCCAAAAGCATGGGCACAAGAGCTAGATATGAAAGGGATTACGTGGATTACCGCAAATGCAATCATAGAGTAAGCCGGGTACATAACCTAAATAGCTAGACAACGAGCTTTTTAGCCCTTTCGATTTCTAACAGGAAATCGGGAGGGTCTATTTTTTTCCAACACCTCCCCTCCAATCTCTGCGACACTTGAGCCCGGTTCTTTTTGCTTCGTTAACATTCCGTCAACAAACCACATAAAAAGATCGGTTTTTTTCCATTATTCCTCTAATCAATAACAAAACATCAACATCAGTCTTAATAATAACTTGTTAATGTGAAAATACCACGATAACAATCTCAAATTACAATATTAATATCACAACAATAGTAAATCTGGCGTATTGAGAATTGGAGGAATAGGAGAACAATTTATGAATCACCGACCTTTTTCACTTATTTGCGCACATACGGGTTGCGGCACCGCCCCGGATAACACGATGGCTTCCTTTATGGAGGGTATTGCTATGGGGTCAGACATAGTAGAAGTCGATCTCCGGGTGACTAAAGACGGCACAGTGGTATTAATGCATGACCATAGCCCATTGCTTGACGAAATGTCATTCGAGCAATTAAATCAGCTTGAAAACCGTATGAAGATAAACCCCGCCTACGAATTTCACACTATCGCTACACTCGACGAAATTCTGGAGAAGGCTAGAACACACGGGATAAAGCTCAATCTAGATATCAAAACGGAAGCCACCATTCAACCGACCATTCGAAGCATTCAACGCTCCGAAGCTGAAGATCTTGTCTTCATTACAGGCTGCTCAAATGGCATTACAGACTCTTATAGCGGGATCAAGGTTCTTTACAATACTCCAGAAGATCTTACTGAAGATGAGGAGCGAGAATATGCCTCATGGTCGCGAGCCATTAGCGAATCGGCGCATGCAGGCGGATACTTCGGCTTGAACATGGATTACAAAACTTGCCGACGGGAAGTCGTTGAAGAGGCTCATGCGTTAGGTTTAGCGGTGTGGGTTTATACCGTGGACGATGAGGAAGCTATTTGCAACATGAATGAGATAGGTGTAGATGAGATTACCACCAACGAAGTAACGCTGTTAAAACAGCTCCGAGCCCAGAGAGGCTAGTTGTTTTTTACACAGAAATTTTTTGATGAAGGGAGAATCCTACATTGCAAACAAAAGTTCCATCTGTTCCGGCGGGACTTCGCAAAAAGCAACACCTTGTATATTTGTGGAAAAAAATACTGATTTATCGTTATTTGTACTTGATGCTCATTCCATGTTTTGCATCCTTCATTATTTTCTCCTATATTCCGATGGGCGGGTTGCTGCTGGCGTTTAAGGAGTTCAAATTTAATCAAAGCGTGCTTGAGAGTCCTTGGGTAGGCTTTCAGTATTTCGAACAATTTTTCAACGACTATAAAAGCATGACATTAATCAAAAACACACTCATCATCAGCACCATGAAGCTTTTCCTCGGATTACCTTTTCCGATTCTTCTGGCGCTTATGTTCAATGAAATCAAAAACCGATGGTTTAAGAACATTGCCCAAAGCATTTCGTATTTGCCGCATTTCATGTCGTGGGTCATTGTCATCGGTTTAATGCAAAGAATGTTGGCACCGGATACTGGGTTGTTAAACGAAACGATTACCTTTTTCGGCGGTAACGGTAATACGTTTTTTATGAATGAAGCGCATTATTTTTATCAAATTATGTTCGGCAGCCATATCTGGAAAACAATCGGCTGGGATTCAATCATCTACCTGGCGGCTATTGCCGGAATTAATCAAGATATGTACGAGGCGGCCAAGATAGATGGGGCGAGCAAATGGGCAGAAGTATGGAACATCACCCTTCCGTCGATTCGCCCAACCATCCTGATCGTATTTATCCTATCGCTTGGAAGCATTTTGTCAGCCGGCTTTGATCAGCTTTATTTGCTCAAAATGCCAGGCAATGCAGAGCTTGTAGACATTCTGGATACGTACGTGATCCGCGTTGGTTTGCAGCAAGGCCAATACGGCTATGCAACTGCGGTCGGTATGATGCAAGGCGTTATTGGTTTAATCCT
Organism: Cohnella abietis; assembly: GCF_004295585.1. Lineage (NCBI taxonomy): Bacteria > Bacillati > Bacillota > Bacilli > Caryophanales > Paenibacillaceae > Cohnella > Cohnella abietis. The sequence goes on from NZ_AP019400.1 coordinate 314,333, forward strand.
TGTGGTCGTTGCTAATCGTTTCGCTCGAAAAGTGTCTGGCACTTCGGTTTGGTAACTTTCCTTAGCAAGCCACTCTCTTTGAAGAGAAACGACTAGCAGCTTTATATACCATCTAAATCATAAGAGAAAGTGGGAATGAAGAAATCATGTTAAAGAATACAAAGCTGTTAAAGATGCTTGCAGTTCCGCTGATCGCTTCGTTAGTCATGACAGGATGTGCACCAAAGGAAAAAAATTCAGAGAACACCAAACAAGAAACCATCAAGGATACTGCAGGAAAACCAGCGACTTGGATTGCCGACCGCAAGATTAAAGGCTTGATCTTTATGGATGCAGACGATATTACGGAAGAAATGAACCCGGAAGTACTGAAGCAAATTAAAGATAAAACGGGAATAGACTTCGAATTCAATCTTATGCCTGCAGCGAATTCGCTCGACGGATTAATTGCCGGTCTTGCTTCCGGTGACTTACCGGACTTTATCGCCTTTTATTTGAATCATAGCGGTCGAAAGGAAATGCCCATTGTACTGAAAGCTGCGCGCGAAGGCATGTTTACTGACCTGACTCCTTTCATAAAGGATACGAAAATATTCAGCAAGTATTTACAAGATGGATACTTGCCGCTTGATACTAAAAACGGAGTTATGTTCCGTCCGGAATTTAACGGCGCGGCCTACTTCATGCATATGAATGTTTCGAGAGAACCAGGGTATATGACGAGAAAAACGTTAGGTGGACCTTTCATTCGCAAAGATATCGCCGATGCTCTGAATGTGGATCCAAGAACAATTACAACTTCAGAGCAAATGTACGAGCTGGCCAAAAAAATTAAAGCAGATAATTTCAAAGATAACAATGGCAAGGACATCTCTGTCATCGGTCCGAGATATTGGGGCGGCACGGAAGTTAAAGCCTTGTATAGCGATTTAGCAATTAACGTCAACCATACTTTTGGACGCGACAAGGAAGGCAAAATCGTTCACGAAAGCCAGACGGATTACCCGTTGAAGCGCGTGGAGTACGTCCAAAAGCTGCTGAAAGAAAAGCTGATGAACCCTGAGTTTTATACAATGGATGAAAATCGCGCAACAGAAGGTATCTTGAACGGGTCTTTCGCGATCGTTGCAGATATGCACAATTACCTTGATTTTAATAAAGATATGCATTATTTACCGATTGGTCCACTTAATGAGGGGGACAAGCCTTTCCGAATGGGGCTGGACTTTAAGAGCTCTGGCGGTGCTTGGGCAATTCCGTCCACGACGAAAAAACCGGAGGACATTGTTAAATTCGCAGATTTCCTGGCGAGCCGCGAAGGCAAGCTGTTATGGCAGTATGGAATTGAAGGAAGAGACTACACGCTGGATGCTAAAGGCAATCCGATTGTAAACAAAGAAGTGTCTGAAATGAAGGATAAAGATCCCAAAGCTGCTAAAGCGCTCGGGTTCGCAGGAGTAGGAAATTCTTGGGGCGAGATCCTGGGCAATACTGACGTTGATCGCATTGACGACTTCGGTGAAGCAGAATACGGTAGCGCAGCTCAATCTCAAGTAGATGAGGGACCTCTCAAGATTGCGGAATATTGGGGCTGGGACGAAAAACGGAAAAATGCGGAAATCTCGGATACGTATTCTCCTATGGCATTCTTCGGCGAGTTCTCGAAGGAAAATGAGTTAAAGGCTGCACTTGATAATTACAACGAAAGCATCATACGTGCTTATTATGCAAAAAGCCTGGATGAAGCCAAGAAAATTCTCGGTGAGGCGTCGAAGCAATTACACGCAGCCGGCTTGGAAGATTACTTGGCGCTGCTTGAGAAAAAAGACGCCGATCCTAACACGAAGGTGAACCTGTAACAAACATTGATTGCTGGTTGGGAGAGGTCGGTTTTATCGGTTCTTGGATAAAATCGACCTCTCACTATAAGTATATGCTTCGGAAGCCGTTTTGCTTCGCAGACCTTGAAGGAGTGCAAATGACGTGGGGAAAGAATTTTACAAGATTTCTACAGGAGAAAAAGTTACCCGGATCGTTATCTATGTGACAATCATCCTGTTATGTTTATCTATTATTTTGCCGCTTTTGAATATTTTCGCTCTCTCCTTCAATTCCGGTAAAGATGCAGAAAGAGGCGGCATTTATTTTTGGCCGAGAATTTGGTCTATTGAAAACTATAAAGAAGTTTTTACTTCCTCCAATATTGTGAATGCCTTTGGGATATCTATGTTCCGTACGATTGTCGGAACAGTGGCGAGCGTTTTTTTAACCGCAATGGCAGCTTACGCCTTAAAGAGCAGAACGATGCCGGGCGTTCGGATTATTACAATGCTCCTATTTTTTACAATGCTGTTTAGCGGTGGAATCATTCCTTATTATATGCTGTTGAAAGACTTGCATCTGACGAACACGATCTGGGTCTACATTGTACCGGGATTGTACAGTGCGTGGAACATCATTATTATGCGAACCTTCTTTCAGGAAATCAGTCCAAGCCTTGAAGAATCGGCACGGATCGACGGATACAACGATTTTTCAATTTTTATGAGAATTATTATGCCGCTCAGCAGACCAGTTGTTGCTGTCATCGCGTTGTTTAATGCTGTTGAGCACTGGAATGATTGGTTTACAGGGGCATTTTACGTTCGAGAAAGCCGCTTGAGGCCACTATCAACACTGCTACAGGAAATGCTAACCCGGGCAGATGCCCTTCGTAATACGCTTGAACAAACAGCGGGAACGAAGCAATACGAAATGCTGGATAAAATTCAGGTGACGGGAAACTCGCTGAAAATGGCTACGATCATCATCGTCGTCGCACCCATTATTCTTATTTATCCGTTTATTCAGAAGTATTTTGCCAAAGGCGTTATGATCGGTTCGGTCAAAGAATAAAGCGGGAAAGGACGGAAATAGACATGGAACGAATGTTAATTTCAAATCCTTATGACAAGCAAGGAATATGGCTTAAGGGAAGCTTCCATAATCATACGACGAATAGCGCTTGCGGCTCACAGCCGCTCGAAACCGTCTACCGGATGTATGGGCAATACGACTTTCTCGGTATTTCCGACCATGATTTTATAACCGTCCACGAAGGGGAACGTTCTATCCCTTCCGTCTTCGAAGCGTTAGAAGTAAGTAGTCCGCAAAGGCATATGCTTCTCATAAATCCTGCACGGTCGATCATGGACGATTATTCGAACGAATTTTCGATAGAGAGGTATCAGCAGCTATCCGATAGCTGCACCCGACATGGCGGAATGAGCGTACTTGTTCATCCCAATCGTTATTACTCCCAGTTTTGGCCGATTGAAGATATGCTGGCGATGAAGGACTACACCGGAATTGAAGTCATTAATGGCGAAGGAAACCCCGAATACGACATTGCATTCGACAAATGGGATGCTTTGCTGTCGGCTGAGCGTAAAGTATGGGGCTTTGGTGGAGATGATTTTCACGTGTACGGGCAAGAAAAACGAACTTGGAATATGGTTCTAGCCGAACAAAATACGAATGAAAGCATCCTTGCGGCGATGAAAGCCGGAAGTTTCTATATTTCGACCGGTTATGGCTTCGAGTCCATCCGGGTAGAAGACGGCATGATTGAGTTCAACTTGCTTTCCAGTGAAGGGTTGGACCGCATGTACAAATACGTAACCTTGATTGGCAAAGACGGGAACATCTTATACGAAACCTCTGGGCGTATCAATAGCGTTAGCTATAAATGTCGTGGAGACGAAGGTTACGTAAGGGCGGCGGTCTATTTGGAAGGCGGCTTCGGCGCATTCTCTCAACCTTTATTTATCGGATAGGCGCGTATACTTTATTTCGATCCTCTTAAGGATGATGTGACGATAGTCATAGGGTTGGACATGAACAGGGAGAATGTGAGCTTGTATGAGTAAAACGTATGACCCGCGTCAAAAGAGCATTATTTCGATAACATGGCCTATATTTGTTGAAGCTTTATTCGGCATGCTAATCGGAACTGTGGATACAATGATGCTAAGCAGTTACTCCGATGGAGCTGTAGCAGCTGTTGGAATAGCTAATCAGGTTTTAACCGTAGTGGGCTTAATGTTCGGATTTGTTACGGTAGGTACAAGTGTAATCCTTAATCAATGGCTAGGCGCGGGGAAGTTAAATGATGCCGATATAATCGGAAGATCAGCACTGACTTTGAATTTAATAATCGGTTTAATAGCTAGCGTAGGATTATTAGTATATGCAGATGTGTTTCTAAACATTTTCAAAGTACCTGATGCTGTAATGGTTGAAGGTGTCTCTTATTTATCCATTGTTGGCAGCTCCGTCTTCATTATCGCTATTAACATGACTTTGGGTACCATTTTACGATGCCGCGGTATTGTGAAGGAAATGATGCTAATCTCATTGGGGTTAAACGTGTTCCATATTATTGGAAACTATTTGGTGCTGATGGAACCCTTTGGGTTGCCGAATCTAGGTGTAGAAGGTGTTGCAGTATCCACATGGATCACCCGAGCAGTTGGAATGATCGCTTATCTGATTTTATGTATGCGAAGCTTGGGGTACCCCGTTCGTCTACTGAATCCTTTTAAATTTCAAAAAAGGAACCTTGGGCTTATATTCAAATTAGGTATTCCTTCTGCCGGCGAGCATGTTTCCTATAGTCTCTCTCAAGTTGTTATCACCTACTTGGTAACTCTATTAGGTACGACGGCATTAACGACAAAGATCTATTCCCAGAATATAACCTCCTTCGTTTTTATTTTTTCGATGGCGATCGGCCAAGGAACACAAATTATAGTCGGACACATGATTGGGGCTCATCAGAAGGAGAATGCCTATCGATCTGGTATGAAAAGCTTGAAGCTGGCATTGCTAATTTCTCTTGGAATCGGTATTTTCCTCTATAGTCTGGCGGGTCTATTGCTCGGCCTATTTACCAAAGACCCTGAAATTATTCAGCTAGGAAAGCAACTCATACTCTTGTCTATATTACTGGAACCAGCTCGCGCTTGTAACATGGTGCTAATCAGCTCTCTAAATGCAGCCGGAGATGTTAAATTCCCGGTAGCTATTGGCCTAGTGTCCATGTGGGCGATTAGTGTTCCGTTGGCCTATGTATTCGGAATCGTATTTAATATGGGGTTGGTAGGTATTTGGTTGGCCTTCTCGATCGATGAATGGGTAAGGGCATTTATGATGCTCATCCGGTGGAGAAAACGTTCTTGGCAGAACGTCAATCTCCTTACTCCAAATCCGTAAAAGAGTCGGGGGCTGGCAAGTCCCCGCTTTCCATCGGCTGCCGAGCATACTAACACTGAATGATGTTGTGTTGAAAGATTTGGATGAAGAAACCTTTAGAAAGTATTCTGTGAACCTCCCTAATACGAAAAACTCGATTGCATGGCATCTCTGGCATATTACTAGAATTGAAGATATGACCATGAGCATTCTTGTCGCTGATGACCAACAAGCTCTATAATCGGGAAATTGGTTTGAAAGAATGGATACTAGATTTCCCCACTCTGGAAATGATATGAGTGTAGAGGATATTGCCGAATTAAGTTCAAGGATAGATTTTGACTCATTATTGGCATATAGAATGGCTGTCGGAAAGCAAACGCGACAAATCGTATCTACTTTGGAGCCAGGACAGTTAAAAGAAAAGGTTGAACAAAACAGAATAAAACGATTGTTTGAAGAAAACGCTGTTACACAAGATGCGAGCTGGCTGGCCGATTACTGGAGCAAAAAAAGCATAGCAGGGCTAATACTTATGCCCGCAACAAGACACATCTTTTTACACTTAAAAAAATGTATTCATATCAAAGATAAACTCAATAAATCAACAAAGAAACGATTAATCGAATCGATTTAATAGATAACTTGGAGTACATCGTATGTGTGGCGATGTACTCTTTTGCGTTGTGCTCAGGAGTATCGAGGTCAACAAGGAGTCAACGAATGGGGGTGAACGTACTTACAAAACAGTAATGTTGATTTTGGGAATCCTTGTATTTTACATTCTGGACCCCCACCTTTGTATGAAACAACTATGCAATTACCTTGACAACCCGTTGTATAGTTAGTAGTATTTTAAGGAAAATTTTAATATGGGTTTTAAGGAAATATCAGTTTAATTTCCCAAATCCACCAGTAAGTTTGTTCAATATCAAATTTGAAATAAATCACTTGAGATTCATAACATGAGGGGAAGTATCAGAATGTTTAAAAGATTTGTAGCGACCTTGCTAGTGCTGTTGATTACCATGACCTCAGATTTTCAAACCAATTCCGTCGCGGCGAAATCTGACGCCAATAATAATGAGATGGTGGCAATATCCGCCGGAAGCGACTTTTATGTTTCTCTCACACGACAGGGTACGGTTTGGTCTTGGGGAAATAATGAGTTAGGTCAGCTTGGCGATGGAACGGAACTCAAGAGGACGGCACCGGTGCAAGTAGACGGGCTGCTTGATATAACGGCTTTATCCGCAGGGAAGATGCATGTGCTGGCTTTGCAGAAGGATGGATCCGTCTGGGCCTGGGGAAGTAACCGCCTTAAACAATTGGGCATCAAGGACGTTGAGCAGAGCAACATCCCCGTCAAGGTGCAGTCGATTTCCGACGCTACCGGGATTGCGGCAGGGGAATATCACTCCGTGGTCCTCAAACGGGACGGTACCGTCTGGGCTTGGGGACTTCGGTTACTGACGCCAATGCAGGTTACGGGGTTGAGTGACATCACGGCAGTTGCTGCAACAAGCTTTAAATCACTAGCGTTGAACAAGGATGGCTCTGTATGGGAGTGGAGCATGTCCAGAAATCCGAGAGAAGACAGAATCGATTCTTTTACCGTTCCTCAGAAAATTTCTGATCTTTCCAATATAATAGCGATATCGATTAGTGAAAGACATGCTTTGGCATTGAAGAAGGACGGTACCGTTTGGGCCTGGGGCAGCAATTACGTTGGACAGCTCGGTGACGGTACGAATGCGGAGAGAAGCAAGCCAGTTAAAGTTAAAGGACTGTCAGGCGTTATCGCCATATCCTCCGGGGAGGAACACTCGATCGCGCTCAAGTCAGACGGTACCGTCTGGGGCTGGGGGGCGAACAACACTGGCCAAGTCGGAGTTCCGATGCAATGGGAATTCATTAAACATGAGAGAAAACTAATTAACTATAGTACGCCTGTTAAAGTGAATATTAGCGGTATTACTGCAATCGGCGCAGGTGAAACGCAATCGTTTGCTATCGGTAAGGGCGGTGTTGCATGGGGCTGGGGCGATGGCCTGGCGGGGATTAATCGGATGACGGAAGTCCAGTCTTATGTGATCGACCCCCAATTTGAATCGGCAAGCAGCTTTAGTGATGGGGTTGCTTACACGGACAGGGGAGTATTTATTAATCAAGATCGCGAAAAAGTTATGACGGTTCCGGATCGCTTTTGCCGCGGGATGTATGTTTTTGAGAATGGTATCTCCGTTTCGTGTATCATGGTTGGCGACAAAATGCGGTTCGGACTTTTTGATAAGAATTTCCGGGAAATCGTCAAGCCTCAATACGAATTTTTCGATAAGTTCGTCGATGGGCTGGCAGCCGTTTATAAAAATGGCAAATGGGGATTTATAGATCGGAATGGAAAGGAAGTCGTCAAGCCGCAGTACGAAGCCTATGGCTATAGTTATGAATTTTTAGAAGGACTAGCTCTGGTTAGTAAAAACGGAAAAATGGGTTATATCGATAAAACGGGCAAGGTAGTTATTCCTTTACGTTACGATTACGCAAGAAGCTTCAGCGATGGACTAGCTGCGATCATGGTAAAAGACAAATTTGGCTATATCGACAAGAATGGCAAAATCGTGATTCAGCCTAAGTATGATGAGGCTTACTCTTTTGGAGAAGGCGTTGCCATCGTCTATCGCAACGGATGGTTGCTTATCGACAAATCCGGCAAGGAAACGAAGCTGAAGTTGAATTGGCAGTACGAAATCAGCGAGTCTGATACGTTTTCTGAGGGCCTACTCAAGGTGAAGTTTAAAGGAAAGTATGGCTTTATGAACAAAAAGGGCGAGCTTGTGGTTAAAGCACAATATGAGAGCATCGACCCATTCATCGGAGGAGTCGCTAGAATAAGCAAGAGCGACCCGAAGAACGCAAGGGCGTATCCCAAATACGGTTTTGTAGACAAGAAAGGCAAGGAGATTATACCGGCTAAGTACGATTATGTCGGCATGTTCAGTGAAGGCTTGGCAGATGTCAGACAGAATGGAAAATGGGGTTTTGTCGATCAGACGGGCAAGGTTATCGTAAAGCTTCAATTTGATGATGCCTTAAGCTACAGCGAAGGGCTTGCAGCAGTAAAGGTTAACGGCAAATGGGGTTATATTCGAAATCCACTCCATGCGGTGAAATAAAGATAAACTATAAGATATATCTTGAAGTACATTGCCACATGGGCGATGTACTTCTTTATGTTGTACTCGGGATTGTTTAGCTGGAGCTGAGAAACGGCGGGAAAACCCTCAATATGTCCTAAAAGCGAGAGAGCCGACAAGGGTCTAATTCACTTCTTGATTCCCGATCGATTATTTCACTTGCAGCCAGACGCGCAATTAGCGGTGCCAGTGTAATTGCAGAATGCATCACCGTCAGATAAAGCCCCTTTATGTGATCATGGAAGCCCACGATCGGATAGCCGTCTTCAGGCATTGGTCTCATCCCGACCTGGATGCTTTCCAGTTCCAGTTGATTCCCGTCCTTCAAACTGCGACGCAACGTCTCGAACGCTCGTTTGCCGACCGCCTCTGGTCCGTTTTCCTCCGACTCGTCGATATAATCTTCCGCAGCCAGCAGCGTATGATCCGTCAGTTGACGCGCTTCAAATTGCGCATTTGAGATTAATGTGCGTATCAGCTTATTCGTAGTTTTCATCCGAATTAGAATGGAAGGCGACGACGTTACTGGCACGGGACAACCTAACGGGTTGCAAAGTTCGGGTATGCCTGTACCTGCGGCTAATACCACGACATCCGACTCCAGAAAACCCTTGGACGTATGGATGCCGACTAGGCGGGAATCTTCTTGCTGCAGCAATGTAACGATGGTATCGAACTGCACTTTTGCTCCGTACTCCCGCGCTTTGCTGAGCAACAGCTCTGTTAACCCTATTGGGTCCAACGCACCTTCCTCGCTGACAAAAATCGCTTCATCCGGGTATTCCTTCAGATTCGGCTCCAATGCCTCAAGCTGCTCCCGATTTAATTTTTGAGAGTGGAGTTGCTCCCTTAGGGGCGGAGTGCCCCAAGTCAGCGCTCCATGCCAATGAATTTTCAGCTCGGACAGCTCTTGCTGAAGCGCATGATATTCTTCCAATGCTGCATCGTACAAATGCCAGTATTCGGGAGCCACCCTATGAGTCGTATGTATCCAGGCAAAAGATTTTTCCGTCACTTCACGCGCTGCGGCTGGATGCCGCTCAATAACGGTTACATCTTGATTCTGTTTGGCTATATGATAGGCCATGGACGCCCCGACAATTCCTGCGCCAATAATCACGATTTTTTGCTTATTCAATAATGACTCCCCCTTTGGGCTTCTCGTTCAACAGCTTGCAAATTAGTAGCCGGAGAAAGCATTGCTTCGGTTTGTAAGTTGTTAAAAAAGGCTTAGCAGATGCTTGCCTATAAAAGCGTATAGTAGCATCCCCGGAATTTTGCCTATTGCGGATGCTAATGCATAGATTGGAAAAGAAATAGAAGTGGCCCCGGCATAAATTGAAACAATTGATTGCGGAATCACTGGGATAAGACGTGCCAATAAGATGGAAACAAACGGTTTTTTCATCATTTTTGCATGAAATGAGACAACTCGTTCGTTGGTCGACAACCATTTATTCGTTTGTTCGCTATAAAAAAATCTAGTGTAGGCATACATCAGAATGGAAGATATCCAAGCGCCGCTCCAACACAGTAAGGCGCCTGGGAGAGTGCCGTACATAAATGCCATGATCCCGATGACAACGCTGTAAGGGATTATAGGGAAAAAGGTAAAGCAAATCGTTATCAACAGCATGAGGAAGACTGAATGGGAACCCTGCTGCATCCAAGCCAGAAGCTCGGATTTATAAACGATAAGCATGCTTATCGTTAATGCGTAAAAAAGAAAAGCAAGCCATTTTTTTATCTTCGCGTTACCTGATGGAGCATATAGATTCCTCATGAACCGATTATACAGAAATGCCGAGGAAAAATCTTTAATTTAATGTTTATCATTAAATAGTTATTGTTTTTCGTGAACAAATAAATTAATATATAGCTGTAAGTTCACATGAAAAGGAGATCGCGCATGAACGGAATTGAATTCAAAGCCAAACCCGGTTTCAAAAGAATGCACAATACGCTTCAGATCGGATACTGGGGAGCAATCGGGCTACTTATTGCTTTTGTCTGCTTCGATATATGGATCGGATTAAAGCCCCAGGAGTTGTTCTCTGCAGAGAAGGGAATCGCGCACTGGTCCTTTTCCGTACCGATATGGGATACGGTGACGAAGAGCGTTCTGGTTCCTTTCACTTATTTTCAGCCGATCAATCCTGATAAGTTCGATGCCAAGACCGCTTATCTGGTCGTCAGCTTGACCAATACCGTGCTTGCCTTCTGTGCCTACCTCTACTCAATTGGTCAGATCCGCCATATAATAGGAAGCATACTTAGTGGAAGCAGCCCTTTCGTCCTGGCGAATGCCTCCCGTCTGAGAAAGCTGGGAATCGCCGTCATTCTGTATTCCTTGCTGGCGAAGCTCATTCTCAATATTATGATCTGCCTGCTCGTCACTCGCATCTTTTCCATTAATCTGGGCGGTATCTCTTTAATCGGAATTATTATCGGCATACTCGTTCTGTTCGTGTCCGAGATTTTCAAGTACGGCGCTCTTCTGCAGGAAGAGCATGATTCGACTATCTGAGAATGGAGTCTGACGAAAGTGCCGATTATTATACGCCTGGACCGGGTTCTAGCCGACAAAAAAATGAAATTGAACGACCTGGCCGACAAGGTCGGCATTTCGAACGTCAATCTGTCCAATCTGAAGACGGGCAAAGTGAAGGCGATCCGGTTCTCCACCTTAGAAGCGATCTGCGAAATTCTGGACTGTCAGCCGGGAGATATTATGGAATTCGTGGCCGATAGCGAAAGCTGTAAAAACGATTGAAGGGAGCTTATCCTCCCTTCAATCGTTTTTTTTCGGGGTAAGCTTATCATGGGGCTGCTTGCTTCACTTGGCCTTTTGTTGGCGTTCGGCTCAGCTTGGTTCAGCCACAGGCGGATACCTCGTCTTGGCTCAAACTGTATTGTTTCGTCAGCCCCATCATCCACGGGCCTCTTGCTCCCTAAGTCTCCCAAGCGTAGCCAAGGGTGGTCGTTGCACATGCATCTTGGCATATCCTCAGAGACATTCCCACCGCACTGATCGGAACCCCCATTTCTTGGCGTTGGAGCCCTCAGAGCATGGGTGTTCGTGGGGGTATAAGAAGCTGGAGCGATTGGATTACTTGGCAAGATAACCCGATAGCCGTCGGGGACGAATGAAGTCCGAGTGACATATAGCAGTATGTAGATCATGAATCGGTGCTTGTTACATCCTACTTCTATAAACAGTATGACAGGACAAAATGGGTAAGAGCACTACTCGTCACGTCTATGATGAACGGAATTATATGTCTAACCTTTGGGTATGGACTTGTGACAATTGGTAGATATATTAGGTTTCAATTAACGGCTTACGATAAAATTTTATATTTGTTGCCCGAAGTGATCATTTTACTGACTCTTATTCAAATCGTGATGCTAATTGTCGTTTGGATGAAAAAGCAATACCGCATATTCGACCGGGTAATGTACAGCCTGTACACCACCGGATTGATCATCATTTCTTTTTTTATGGGATGGGCTTTTATTGTGGGGTTACAGTAACCTAACCTTGGATCTCGAAGCCAACCCGACAGCTGGAAAGATTGGATTTCGTACGAGGGAAATCCGGTAGCGAGTCACAGCCCTTTATGGATATTATCCGACAAGCTCATCCTTCTGCTCTTTCTTCGACATTTGCCTTTGGGCCGTAATCAGTTTATAGTAATTGCCTCTCTTCTCCACCAACTCGGCATGGGAACCTATTTCCGCAATTGTGCCCTTCTCCAGCACAGCTAGTCGGTCGGCATTGCGGAGAGTCGACAGTCTGTGGGCGATCGCAATCGTTGTTCGCCCTTTCATGATTCGCTGAAGCGCCTCCTGAATGACGCTTTCCGTCTCAATATCGAGCGCAGAGGTAGCTTCATCCAAAATAAGCAGAGGCGGATCATTAAGAATCGCTCTTGCAATTGCCAGACGCTGGCGCTCGCCGCCGGATATATTGTTCCCATTCTCCTCCAGCAGCGTGTCGTACCCATCCGGCAGATTAATAATAAAGGAATGCGCATTGGCGATCTTGGCCGCCCGGATTACTTCCTCTTCCGTCGCACCCGGCTTGGAGTAACGGATATTATCGAGTATCGTCCCTGTGAACAGGAATGTCTCCTGAAGCACAACACCAATCTGAGAGCGCATGTCATTCTGCTGGATGTCTCGAATGTCTACACCATCAATGGTAATTTGACCTTCATTCACATCATAGAAACGGGATAAAAGGTTAATCAATGTCGACTTTCCAGAGCCCGAATGTCCTACCAGGCCAATCATTTCCCCTTCCCGAATATCAAAGGACACATTCTTAAGCACCGGCTCATAGGACTTATAGCCAAAATAGACGCCACGGAACGAAATCGCGCCGCGAATTGTATGCTTCACAGCCCTCTTGGCCTCTAGCACCTCCGGCTGCTCGTCAATGACCGAAAATACGCGGTCAATCGAAATCAGCGCATTGGCAACCCACCTCGGCATGAACATCATCCAAGCAATCGGTCCAAACACCATTGACGCATACATGCTGAACTTGATCAGTTCACCAACATTCATCTGATTGTTCAAAATCAGGTTGCAGCCAAGCAGAAGCACAAAATATTGACCAAGCTGGATCAAGTAGTTTGTAATCGGGGCCAGCACGTTAAGAAGAGTCTCATTTTTAATCGTAGCGACGGCGAATTCACTGTTGTAGGTGCGAAATCTTTTGATCTCTCGGGATTCCTTGCCGAATGCCTTGACTACCCGGATTCCGCTCAGTACATCATGTAGAAAAGAGCTCGCCCGGTCGTAGACTCTCCACTGCTTGTGATACAGCTTCCACAGCACATGCTTCCAGATGTAAATGTTCATGTAAGCGACGATTGGCGCAGGCAGCAGCACTACACAGGCGAGGCGCCAGTCGGCACTGAACAACAGAGTGCTGGAAGCGATAAGGAGCATCAGCTGATAGATTGCCGTTGTACACAGTTCCTGAATCAATTGCCGGATCCGGTCCGTATCAGCCGTGATCCGATTCATAAGATCTCCTGCCCGTTGAGAGGTCATGAATCCGAGTGGCAGGCTTTGTATCTTCTCATAAACCATTCTGCGCAGATCGGCGGCAATATTAGAGCTGACATTTGCCATGACACGTGCACGGACAATTGACAGCAGTTCTCCAATCACTAGTCCTCCGATCATGGCAGTAAGTGCGATATAGAACAGCTTCATGTTCGGACTTTGTCCGTCAGTCGGCCGTAAGGCACCGTTAATCAGGAGCTCTTGAAAATAGGGTCCTGCCAGCGATATAGCTGAAGCCGCAATCATAACAATCAGCCCTACAGCCAGCGGCTTCCAATGCAGCTTCGAGACGCCAAACAGTTTTTTGAACGCTGCGGCCTTGCTCATGCACCTGGGGCATACACGGGTCCCTGTCACGAGCCGCACGCCGCAATTGGCACAGGTGGCTTCCTCTTCATTATTGAAAATACGGACTTTACGGGCTGCTGATTTATCGTTCAGCACCTGTGCAATGTAGCCGAAGCGGGCGGCATGCTCCATTGAAGAGCGGACGAGGACACGCTTCCCTTGCTTATCCTCGGTCTCCAGCACAACATTTCCGATGAGTGGAATGACCTTGTATTCCCATGAATCAGCAATGATACCTGCTTCCTTCGCTTGTCCGTTCTCGATGTAAGCCCATTTATCCTGCCCGATAACGAGGAAGCCTGCTGATCGGTAGCCAAGCAGAGACAGGTTAGCCGGAACACAATATTCAATCTCTGTTCCGACAGCCTGCACAGCAGCATTCTTGTTCTGTTCAGCAAGCGAGAAATTCAAATTCATCGGCTTTTCCATCTCCTTCATAGCCGCTCTGTTCGCACAGTACAGATGACCTGCCTACATACACAGCTCTACCAGCCGGTATTCCCTGTCCGTCAGCTTGCTCATATCCGGGATGACGAATCGGTTGCCGTCTACGTCAGTCACGAGCAGCAGGACTGGGGTTACCAGCTTGGCGTGGCCGCCACCGCCTCTGACCGTGAACCGGCATAGCCCGGCTGTAGTCTCCGCCTCCCAATAGGAGTAGCCGAACTCCTCTTTCACGCTAATCACCTTGCTGATTTCTGGAGTGAAATAACGGATGTGCAGCTGCTCTTCCAGTAGTTGCACTGTCTCCTCCGTAAAATCATCCAGACTGCGGATCATGCCAATTTCCTTGTTTTCAACTGTTCGGACAGACAAATACATGCGTTTATTCGTATGAGGAAAAGAACAGTGTACATAAACGACAGGATGCGTTTCTTCTCCAACCGTTACAGACAGCATCTGGCCCTCCGTTTTATCAAATTTTGCATTAACCTTTGTCAGATAATGAATGTCGGCGGCATCAGACAGCGAACCTGCTGTGAACTCCCCTTCCGGTAGCTCAGCTGCTTGGGCTGCAGCCACTTCCTTCTCTGTTTTAGACGAATTCATGCTGAAATCACCTCGCTCATTTTTAAAGCCTCATCATGCTTTTTCACCAATGTATAATAAGCGCCAGGGGTACTCATCAGCGATTCATGCGTTCCTTCTTCTACGATCTTGCCCTGATCCATCACTACCAGATAGTCGGCATTGCGAAGCGTGGAGAGCCGGTGTGCAATTGCAATTGTTGTACGTCCCTTAATCAGCTTATCTAGTGCCTCCTGGATTTGCAGCTCCGTCTCCGTATCCAGAGAAGCTGTCGCTTCATCAAGAATTAGAATTTTCGGGTTATGCAGAATCGCCCGTGCAATGGATAACCGCTGCTTCTCGCCGCCCGATAGATTGTATCCACCCGTTCCCACGAGTGTATCGTATCCGTCCGGCAGCTTCTCGATAAAATCATGGGCGTTGGCAATTTTCGCCGCATGAATGATGTCCATGACACTGCAATCCGGGTTGGCATAGGCAATATTTTCAGCAATGCTGCCTGAGAACACGTATACATCCTGCGATACAATCCCAATATTGGAGCGGAGCGATTCAGCGGCCAAATCCTTCACATTCACTCCGTCGATAGTGATTGCACCTTCATTGACATCGTATAGTCGGGAAATCAGGTTGACGAGTGTTGATTTGCCTGCTCCGGAATGTCCGACGACGCCAAGCATTTGTCCTGCCTTCACCTGCAGCGTAACCTTCTTCAAAATCGATTTATTCGGCTCATAGCCAAATACGACATTCGATACTTGAATATCACCCTTCATTACCGGAATCCGGATCGTATCTTCCTTCTCCTTCACATCAGGGTTGGCGTCTTGAATTTCAAAAATTCGCTGCGAAGCTGTCATACAACGTGACCACCAGCCCACGATATTGTTCATAAACTCTATAGGGCCATATAACAGATACATATAATTGACAAAGGTCAGCATCAGCCCAAACGAAATTTCCCCCCTGAGCACCATCCAGCCACCGAATGCCCAGATGAACATGCCGCCCATATGGGTCAGCAAATTAAGCACTGGAAAGATCGTGCCGCTCAAACGGTTATAATGCTGCTCCGAGCCGGAGAAATTCACATTAGCCCGCTGGAACCGTTCCATCTCCTTATGCTCCATGCCAAATGCCTTGACTACTCGGACACCCCTAATGGAGTCGCTAATGATAGAATTCATTGCTGACACGCGACGGTGCGTCCGCCATGATAGCCTCCATAGCTTAGGTAATACTTTGCGTACCAGAAAAAAGACAATCGTCAGCGGCAAAAAACACAGTAGCGTGAGTTTCCAGTCCAGCACCAGCAATATGACCGTAATCCCGATGATATTCATGACATTCACAACAAAGTAGGAGAGTACATCAATGAAAAAGATTTGCAGCTCGGCTGAGTCATAATTGACTCTAGTCATCAGCTGTCCGGTCTGCTTCCGCTGGAAAAAGTTCAGCGACAAGCGCTGCATCGCAGTAAAAATGACTGATTTCAGATCGAAAACAATATTAGCAGCCATTCTCGCATTGATGATTCCGAATAAGACGCCAAATATAAGGGATAGAGTCCGAAAAACAATGACCAGCAAGATGACCAGTCCGACTTGTCCGGCAAAATATCCTTCGCCTTGTAGTGCCTGATCAAATAATGCCGTACCCGTCAAATAGGGAATGACAATTGTAGTCACGGAGCTTAGCAGCATTAGCACAATAATGAGCAGCACGGAGGTTTTATAAGGCTTGGCAAACGATAGCAGTCGGATGAATAGTGCACTTTTCTTCATGCATTTTGGGCAAACCTCGCGGCCTTCTTCCGGGTAAATCCTTCCGCATTTGGGACAAGAGGCATTTACCCCCTCATCCTTCAGCAGCTCACTGTCCAACTCCTCTTGCTGTTTCAGCTTCTTAATGATTGCTGTCAGCCTGGATGCTTTGCTCATCAGTCCATTGGTGAACGCCGCAATCATTCTCTCCTTCGGCGCCTTCACCACCAGCATGCCGGACGCGACAAGGTTAACAATGAAAACGGATTCAATATCACTGATTTTCAATGTTTGAATCGACCAGTGTTCCGCCCCCTGCGTATTGTGCTGCGTATGGCTTTTGACTGGGAGTGAGTAGCCCTTAAAGGTTTTTTCTTGATCTGGTGACTTGAGACTTGTTGCAATAAGCATCTCATGTCGGGATAAGGCAATGTAGGTATCGAGAAAATGCCCCTCTGTCGTAAGGTCGCAAGTCATCTCGAACAGGATATCCTTCTCCGCCCATCCCTGTTGCTGCAACAAGTTTAATTTTTCAGTAGAATGAATAGTCATCACCTCCAAAGGTGATATGAATGTTTGAATGCTCCATTTATATAGTATACATATTAGTATAAAAAGTATATATTGACTATGGAATAAATGTGTATTAGATTTATTCCATACATTTTATACTTCTATGTTTAATAATGAGTTTGGAATTTCGGGATTTGAGTTGGAGGATAATCAGATGGCTTTATTATTTAAAAGTCGGGGCGCTATGCTGCTTCTGATGTTTAATTTATTTTTGGTCTTTGCCGGCATTGGTCTGGTCATACCGGTAATCCCTAAATACATTACAATGTTGGATATTAACGGAAGCATTGCTGGTTTGCTTACCGCCTCTTTTGCATTTACACAGTTGGTTTTCTCTCCGCTTGCAGGACGGTTATCCGATTCCTTCGGACGTAAGCGCGTTATTGTCGTCGGAATGCTGGTCTTCGCCTGTGCCGAAATTATATTCGGATTAGCTGATTCTGCTCTGCTTCTCTTCGTATCCCGGATGATGGGCGGCATTAGCGGAGCGCTTATCATGCCTGCCGTTATGGCCTATGCGGCGGATGTCACGACCGAGGAAGAGCGTGCCAAAGGGATGGGCTTTATCAATGCTTCTATTTCGACAGGCTACATCATTGGTCCCGGCATTGGAGGCTATATTGCCGAGTTCGGCATTCGTGTGCCGTTCTATGCTGCTGGAGTTGCAGGTCTGGTCGCTGCGGTTATCACGATGATTGTACTGCCGGAGTCGCTACAGTCCATTAAAAAAGGGAATGAGAATAACGAAAAGGCAGGAGCTGATACGGAGACGAAACAAAGTCTGTTCCAGCAGCTGCGTTTTGCTTACCGCGAACCGTATTTTATTAGTTTAATTATTGTGTTAGTTATGTCCTTTGGACTTGCCAACTATGAAGCGATATTCGGCCTTTTCGTCGACCATAAGCTCGACTTCACTCCGAAGGATATTGCCTTCATTTTCACATTTGCTTCCATTGGTGGTGCTGTGGTTCAGTTAACTATTTTCGGATGGCTAATGAACCGCTTTGGCGAGAGGATGGTTATTACACTTTGCCTACTCGCTGCCGGGGTCTTCGTCCTATTGACGTTGTTCGTGCACCAATACTGGCTGATCTTTGCTGTTACCTTTGTTATCTTTTTGTCCATAGATATTTTACGTCCTGCCATCAGCACACAAATGTCCATGTTCGCCCAAGAAAAGCAGGGGTATGTAGCAGGACTTAACTCCGCCTTTACTAGCCTTGGCAATATTATCGGACCAATAGCAGCTGGAATGCTATTCGATGTGAATATGAACTTCCCTTATGTGGTTGCCGGAATCATTCTGATTCTGTGCTTCGGGCTCACTTTGTTCAAAGGAAGCCAGCGCGTACAGCGTGCAAATGCTTAAAGAATTCAAAGCAGTAATTATATTTCGAATACATCGCTGTGTAACCCAAGGGTACCAGCGATGTATTTTTCATTGTCGGAGTCAACAAGGAGTCAGCACTCAAATACAGAAAATACTAATATACGCTCAAAAATTATTTTTTCCATTTCCGAACCATTCATCGATAATCGACACTATAGAGATGAAAGGCAGGTGAAGCTTACATGCCAGACACGATTGCTATGTCCATCCAACGTGATTACTTAGAGAAACTTTACTATTTCGCGCTGAAGAAGACAGGAAGCAAACACGAAGCGGAAGATTTGGCCCAGGACATTGCATCGCAGGCGCTGCTCAGCCTCGCGAATGGAAGCCGCCCGGATGACCTAAGTCGATGGATTTGGACGATTGCGCGTAATCGCTATGCGAGTTGGGCGAAAGAGAAGAAACGCCGCAGTGGTACAGTTTCTAGCGAAGCATCGCTCATCGCTGTGCCTGACGGGCAAGCAACGGCGGATGATCAGCTGTTGCTCCGAGAGAATCTTTCCTTGTTGCGGCGCGAGTTATCGCTTCTGGTAACTGGCTACCGTGAAATCGTCGTCGCCTATTACTTTGAAGGTGAGCGTCTCGCAGACATTGCAGCGAGGCTCGATATACCTGAAGGAACGGTCAAACGCAAGCTTCACGAATGCCGAAAAAACATTCGGGAGGGAAGATAAAATGGATTAATCGGACTGGATGTGCCTGCCAGACTGATCGGTCAGCTGAAATTCGTATATCCAGTGAATTCCTTTATATCATGCGAATTATGTGCCTTCGGCATGCCCTGGATCAAGGACACATCAAGCTGCCGGAGGAACCGATGAAAAGCACGATTGCCATGTATATGATGCTCGGCTAAAGCAACAATAAGTGAATTTCTCAATAAAGCAGGATTCAGAATGGCTATAGATTGGCTGACCAATTTGCACCAAATAAGTAGTATTAAATTTTAATGTGCTATAGAATGTTAATAATTGGGGGGGAGAAGAATGAATAGAAATAGTGTGATAGCTGTTTGTCTCTTTCTTTCGCTTATAGGAAATGCATTTTTGCTGAAAATGTATTTTGACGATAAACACAACCAGGTTACGCTTGAAAAAGGAATTATTATGAATGAAATGATTGAGCGGGAAAAGGGATTAAGGAATTTCAGAGCATTTGTCGGCGAATTAGCAGCAAAATATGACGAACATGTCCCTATTAGTAAAGAACAATCTAGTCTCTATTCGTTATTGGCATCCCCTTATAAATCGTTAATTCCGAAAGGCACATATGAGATACAAGCAGACTATAAACATTACGATGATTATTTAGGATTCATTCAAGAATTTGATAGAGAGTACGAGGCAATTGGAGATAACTTTAAGATCAGGCTGCCGTTAATGACTAAAGAACAATTAGTAAATTTCTCTTCTCATTTAGATGGGACTTATGATTTGCTTATGGATAAAGCATTACGAGATTGGGGAATTAGAAGAACGGGTAAAAAGTTAGACATTAAATTTGAGCCAAATAAAGAAATACTTAATCAGGTGTTAAAAGAGCTAAAGTCGATCCGTGAAGAGCTTGAAGCTCTTGGGTGATTTTTCGGGTTACCTATTGTTCAGCGAGTAAACAGGTGGTTCTTGAAACTTCTTACAGATCGGGTCAGACAGAGTTGCCGTTGAACATTTGAGACGAGAACAGCGTTTCGCTATCGGGAACTTCTTCGCGCCCCCATTCTGTCAGAGATATATAAGGAATTATAGTTAACGGCCTCACAACCGCCGCCACTGGCTTTTTAACCATAGAAATTATAGTTAATGGCCTCACAAACTCTGTCATCGTCTCTATAACCATACAATTTATGGTTAATACTCCAATAAAATTCTACACCGTCTCTTTAACGGCTTATTCTGATAAAACTGATTGAACCCAGCATCATTTCGTTTACCTTCTCCGGTGTAGCTGCTATTCAGACCGCCTATGTTTGCCGTACTGATCGGACTTACCATCATTCAAATGCTGTTCGTAAATCTAATCCTGGAAAAATTATTCTGGGCAAATATTTAAACCTTTGCGGGCAAGGCGCTACTTGGGGGCTCTGGAATCCGTTTGAGCAATACCTGTTCAGGATAACCAGCTCAATTTCTGTGGAATATCCTTAAAACTCAAAGAAAGCCGTCAGGAAGAACTTTCCTGACGGCTTTCTTATGTACGGCGCGCCTAGACAAACTAGGCATTGGACGACTAAGGAGCCAGCTTCGGCAAGCGCACTTGATGGTCCGGGATATCACTCACTCGTCATTCATGTTAAACTCAAAAACAAAAGTAAACGGTTTCAATGTGAGGAGATTTCGGATGAACGATACAGGGGTATTTTGGAAGCAATCTATTTTCACGAGACTGATTGTAACTTTCTTGGTCAGCATGATACCCATTTTCGTGCTTGGGGTATGGAGTTACAAGTGGAGCAGTCAGCAATTGTCCGAAGAAATTTTCAATTCGATGAAGCTGCAGGTCTCTTACTATATGGACAACCTTGACCATGATATCCAACGTATTCAAAAGCTGCAGTTCGATATGACACAGGACGAGGACTTAAACCAAATCGCCAACTCATCGCAGTATTTGGATAATTTCGAGAAAACGAAAGCGATACTTAGAATCCATCAACGGCTGTCCTCCATTAAGAGTAGTAGCGGTTATATTCAGGATGTGAGAGTGCTTATTCCTTCCTTAAAATGGTCTATTAACGCAGATGGCTATCCTAGGGGTTTATACAGCGAGCTAATGCTGGAGGAATTCGATGGGTTAAAGGCGCTCAAAAGCGATTCCGCCTCGCAAATCGTTCATTGGCAGGACCGTCTACTGATGCTGGCTGGTTTCCCGAACTACGCGCAAGGCGGCAAGCCGCCACTGTTCATCATCGAGATCGAGCTGTCCAAGACGGCTCTGGAATCGGCACAATTGCAATTGGAAGGCTACAAGGACAGCGGATTTATAATACGAAAGCCTTCGCAGCAGTTCATGATAGAAAACGTAAACGACGTGGACTCGTTAGCTAAGCTTTCCCAACGTCTGGATGTTGCCCTGCAAGACAGCAGTAGCGGTTCTATCCCCGTCGATCTGCACGGCAAGCCGTATTTGCTTGTTTACAAGATGTCAGACTTTACCGGTATTACGCTTTCCTACGTTTTGCCGAAGGAAGGCATTCTGACGTCGTTAAAAAAGCTAGTCACTTGGAACTGGAGTTTCTTCTTGATCGCTATCTTGATTACAGCGGCATATTCCTACTCCTTGTACATGTTAATCAAGAAGCCGCTCGTCAAGCTGATCCGATCGTTCAGAATGGTGGAGAGCGGCAATCTTCAGATGCGAATTGATTATGAAAGCCGTGATGAATTTGGCTATTTGTACAGGCGTTACAACGCCATGGTGGAAAATTTGCAAAATCTGATCGAGCAAGTGTACGAGCAAAAAATACTGAGTCAGAAAGCCGAGCTGAAGCAGCTTCAAACGCAAATTAATCCACATTTTTTATATAACAGTTACTTCCTGCTGCACCGCATTATTAAAAAAGAAGATTACGAGAACGCGCTGCGATTTTCGAAGGAAATCGGCCGGTATTTCCAATTCATTACGAGAAACGGCGCAGAGACGGTCACGTTGGATAAGGAAGTCGAGCATGCCCGGATTTACGCGGAAATTCAGGCGATGCGCTTCGCGGGGAGAATCTCTGTCGATTTCGCTGATTTTCCTACGGATCTCGGACAGCTGGAGGTGCCGCGACTTATCCTGCAGCCCATCATTGAGAACGCTTTCGAGCACGGATTGGAGAATAAGCAGGATCACGGCTTGCTCTCTGTCCGTTTCGCTCCGGTTTCGGGGGGGCTCGTCATAACCATCGATGATAACGGGGAAGAGCTGACGGATGCGTATTTGGAGAAGCTGGCCCTGAGCTGGCATAAGGAAAACGACTATACGGAAGTAACCGGCCTTGCGAATATCCATCGACGCGTCAAGCTGTTCTGTAAAGAGGGAAGCGGATTGACAGTTGCCAGGTCGGAATCAGGCGGGTTGCAAGTCCGTCTTGCGATTATAACGGAAGAATCGGGGGAGAATGTCCATGCATAGATTAATGATCGTGGATGACGAGAGGCATATTGTGGATTGGCTTTACGAGCTATTTATGGATAATTCGGATATGGATTTAGACATTGTCAAGGCTTACTCGGGCAAAGAAGCTTTACAAAGGCTGGAGGGTGCCAAGATCGACATAGTGCTCTCGGACATTCGCATGCCTGGGATGAGCGGGCTTGAGTTAATGGAAAAAATAAAAGAAAGCTGGCCGGGATGCAAAATCGTTTTCCTGACGGGCTACAACGATTTCGAATATATCTACAGTGCGGTGAAGCAAAACGGCGTAAGCTACCTGTTGAAAACGGAAGACGACGATGAGATCGTCGAAGCCGTTAAGCAAGCGATCTCCGCACTCGAGCAGGAGCTAGGCAACCGGCAATTGCGAAGCCGCGTGCTGGAAAGAGAAGAGCTTGTGGCCCACCTGATGCGTAAGGAATTGCTGCTAGACGTCATTGGCGGCAAGGTACGTTTGGCGGACGCGGATCGGGGCTGGCTGGACAAGCTGGCTATCCCTTTTGACGAGAATCGGCCGGTAATGCTGTTGTTCGGTCGGGTACACGGTGGTATGGTCAGCCAGGATTACTCGGAGAGATTCTTGAGTTTGAGGGGGCTTTCATCCTTAACCGGACAGTATTTATCGCCGTTCGCATCCCATGCGCTGATCGACATCGAGAAATACGATCTTTTATGGCTCATACAGCCCGTGAAACGAACTGATGGCGACGCTAATGCCGCATCCGAGAGCGATGATCAGCTCTGGCGGAGAACAGTGCTATTCGTCAAAGGTAATCTTGAGACGTTGCAAGCCGCGAGCGAAGAAGCGTTGGAGACGAAGATATCGTTCCTGTTGTATGATCAGCGCGTTCCTTGGTCGTCGGTACAAGAAAGCTGGGATTTATTGAAATCGATGGCCGACATCCGTATTCATTCACCGAGGGGCATGCCCATCGTTTGTTCAATAGACGCCGAAGAGGCGTCCGCGTTCGATGCAGCCAATAAGGCTGCCCTGGACGGAAGCGCCTACGCTAGAAAAACGGAAGCGTTACAGGATTGCTTGGAGCAAGGACTTCGCAAGGAATTTTTCGAAAAGCTGGATGAGGTGGATGAGGGCCTGAGCGCCGTCTCCCGCATGCGCGATCTTTCTGCAGCCCAAGTGTATTGCACGATATCGCTGCTTTTTCTGACCTACATCAACAAAAACCGTCTGGCAGACAAGCTCAACGATCGCATCGCTTTAGGCAGGCTCATCCCTACGAACGGGTTCGATTCCTGGCGTGAGTCATTCGAATATTTGCGCGAGCTGGGGCACGCGGTTTTCGCTTTGAAGGAAGACGAGCGGACCAGCAGGGAGGGCGAATTGATCGAGCGGATTATCGCTTTCGTCAGAAGCAACCTGCACGGTGAATTGACGCTTGTTCGCATCTCGGAGAAAGTGAACTACAATCCTTCCTACGTTTCGAGAATATTTAAGCAGGCAACGGGAACGAATCTATTCGACTTTATTAATAAAGCCCGAATCGGCAAAGCCAAAGAGCTGCTTGAAGACGGCGCGCGCCCAATTCAGGATATCGCCAGAGCCGCCGGGTTCGATTCTCCTCAGTATTTCGCGACGGCGTTCAAGAAAATGACGGGCATGACTCCGAACGAATACCGTAACCAGCTTATCTGAATATCGTCTCAGCTGGTCAATGGATCAAACAAAAGTAAAGAGATTGAACTATAAATAATCGATGGTGGCGCTTACAATAATTCATAGGGGCCCCTCCCCAAGAAGATTATGACGAACCGTATTCAAGGAGGGTTTATGTTGAGGCAAACAAAGAAAACTCGCACAAGCGCGATCGTAATTTTTATGCTTGTTCTCGTTCTGGTTGTATCGGCTTGCGGCAAAAAAGAAAATGCAGGCCAGCCAAGCGAAAGCAGTGGTACTCCCGCTAGTGAAACATCCGCCGCTTCACCATCGGCAAGCGCGGCTAACGAAGAAGGACCATGGTCGAAATACGAGAAGCCGCTCAAAGTGACGACGGCGCTGAAGACCAATACGGGCATTACCCAGCTGGACAAAGATACGTACGACGACAACCTCTGGACAAGAGCGATTGAGAGTACTTTTAACATTAAGATGGAAAACCTGTGGACAGCGGACGCGACGCAGTATACAACCAAACTGAACGTCAGCATCGCGTCTGGCAATCTGCCCGATGTATATACGGTCGACAACGTTCAATTCGCGCAGGTCACCGCATCCGGTCTCAACATGGACTTGATGGAAGCTTACGAGAAGTTCGCTTCTCCAGAACTCAGAAAGATCATGGAGGCCGACAAAGCTGGTTTTGAATCCGGCATCATCGACGGAAAGCTGATGGGTATTTCCACCCAGCATTTCGGGATGATTGCCGTTCCGAGCGTCGTTTGGATTCGCGACGATTGGATGAAAAAGTTCAACCTTGCTCCTCCGAAGACGATGGACGAACTTCTCCACATTGCGGAAGTATTTAAGACGGAAAATCCGGACGGCAACAAAAAGAACGACACTTACGGTATTGCTATCAATAAAAACCTTTATGACACCTCCATTTCGGCGACTGGAGTCGCGCTTGCTGATGGCATTTTCAATGCTTATCATGCTTACCCGGCCGCGTGGATCAAGGATGCTTCTGGCAAAATCGTTTACGGCTCGGTACAGCCGGAGATGAAAGCGGGCTTGGCGGTTCTTCAGGACATGTTCAAAAAAGGCTTGATCAGCAAGGAGTTCGGCCTGAAGGATACGGCTAAAATTGCCGAAGATCTGACGAACGGCAAAGTCGGCATTGAGATCGGCTCCAACTGGAACGGCTATTATCCGGGACCGGATATTATCAAGAAAAACGGCAACGGCGCTATTCTGATGCCTTACGCGATTCCTTCAGGGGACGGTCAACCCGTGAAGCAGCCGGGCAATTGGCCGGTAGGTAGCTACATTGTTGTAAACAAGAAGTTCGCGAATCCAGAAGCCGCGATCAAACTCATCAACCTGTATGTCAAAATTAACCAAACAAACGACGCGGACGAGTACATTAACTTCACTGCTGGTGGAAGAATGTGGAACGCTCCAATCGGAGTCAGCGATCCAGATCAGAGCGCGCGGGAATACACGCAAATCTCGCAGGCTTTGGAAACGAAGGACACCTCGAAGTTGGCCGGTTCGTCCGTCGGCAAATATAGCGCGGCGCTTAAATGGGTGGAATCGCAAGATCCGGATTCCGCAGGCGCTTGGCTGCAAAACTCTTCGGTAGGCTCGTTCTCGGTATTGCAGAAGCTGTTCGATAACGGCAACGTGTTGCCGACGGAATATCGCGGCGTGGATACGCCTACGATGGCCGAGAAGAAAGCGACATTGGAGAAGCTCGAGAAAGAAGCTATCACCAAGATCATTATGGGCGCTTCATTGGACGAATTCGACAAGATGGTTAGCAACTGGAATAAACTCGGCGGCGAAGCCATTACGCAAGAAATGAACGATAAATACAACAAATAAGAAAATAGGGCGGACGGGGAAGTCTTCCGAATTTCCTCGTTCGTCCGTGCTTTTTTAGGAAGGAGACAAGGCGTTGCTAAGAATCGGAAGAAGCCGAACCACACCGCTGCACTTGATGCTGCTTCCCTCGGTGATTGTTGTACTCATTTATAGTTATCTTCCCATGGTCGGACTCTTCATAGCCTTTCAGAAGTTCAATCCGGCACATTTATTTAGTTCGCCTTGGGTCGGTTTTGACAACTTCAAATACGTCTATTATATGCCCGGCTCGATGCAAATCTTATGGAATACGTTGACGATCGCATTATTCAAGATCGTAGGCATGATCGTCGTGCCGGTTACTTTCGCCCTGCTATTGAACGAAGTGGGGAAATCGCTATTTAAGAAATCGTTCCAGACACTCATTTATCTCCCCAATTTTCTATCTTGGATTATTATGGGGGGCGTGCTAATCGATATTCTATCGCCTTCGGATGGAATCGTTAATCAGGCGCTCGGTTTGGTCGGCATCAAGCCCATATACTTTCTAGGCGATCCTTTTTGGTTTCCTATCACGATGATTGTATCCGATATATGGAAAGGATTCGGATTCGGAACGGTCATCTACCTGGCCGCGCTGACCAGCATTGATCCATCGCTTTACGAATCGGCCCGCGTCGACGGGGCTAACCGATGGAAGCAAACGTTATTCATCACATTACCAGGAATTATGCCTATCATCATCCTAATGTCTGTGTTGAGTCTCGGAAACGTACTGAATGCGGGCTTTGACCAAATTTTCAATTTATACAGTGCTTCCGTGTATGAGACGGGCGACATCATCGACACGTTCGTGTACCGGCTCGGCATCGAACAGACCCAGTATTCTCCGGCTACGGCAATCGGATTGTTTAAATCAGTTGTCTCATTCACCTTAATCTCGATCTCTTACTATTTGGCTTCAAGGTTTGCGGACTATCGCATATTCTAATAGAAGGAATGAATTCCCCATGAATCGCTACGACACTTTCGGAAGAAGACTGTTTGTTGTAGGCAATTACACTTTTCTGGCGCTTACGGCGATACTCTGCCTACTGCCGTTCATTAATCTTCTGGCAACCTCGTTAAGCGGAAGCACCGCTGTCGCTGCCGGGGATGTGAAATTTTTGCCTATTGATTTTAATTGGAAATCTTACGAGTTCGTCATGAAGTCCGAACAGTTTGCTCGTGCTCTTTGGGTATCTGTGGAAAGGGTCGTGCTCGGTGTTGGCGTTAATATGTTCCTTACGATTCTTGCCGCCTATTCCTTGTCCAAAGAGAGAAGAAACTTCAAGTGGCGCGGCATGTACGCTTGGTTCTTTTTCGTGACGATCTTGTTCAGCGGGGGGTTGATCCCGTGGTATGTGGTCATCAGCAAAACCGGCTTGATCGATTCCATCTGGGCATTGATTTTGCCCGGTGCCCTGCCTGTGTTTAACGTCATCGTCCTGCTGAACTTTTTTCGAGGTTTGCCTAAAGAGCTGGAGGAAGCGGCTTTTATGGATGGTGCATCTCATTGGACGGTGCTTTGGCGAATTTTCACACCTCTATCGAAGCCGGCATTGGCCACGTTAGCCTTGTTCTGTATCGTCAACCATTGGAATTCCTGGTTTGAAGGCCTTATCTTAATGAACCGTACGGAACATTATCCGCTTCAAAGCTACTTGCAGACGATCATCATCAATCCTGAAAATTTTATCAGCATGGCCAGAGGAGAATACTCTGATTTGCTCAATTTCGTAAACGCCAGAACGTCCCGCGCAGCTCAGCTTTTCGTGGGCACACTGCCGATCCTTCTCGTGTATCCGTTCCTGCAAAAATACTTCACTTCGGGGCTTGTGCTTGGAAGTGTCAAGGGTTGACCCGTGTAGGTCACGATAATATGTGTAACTATAAAAGGCGTGCCTCTGGGCATGCCTTTTGTTCACTTTTCAGAAAGTATAAAATCACTACCCTATTTCAATACGCACTGGTTGCTAGGAGACAAATAAAGTACCCCAAAGTGCCAAAGTGCCCCGCACTCTTGTGACAAGAGGCTTGAGTAGAATGTTTTTCATCGTTAATAGCCAGTAGGGGCGCTTCCAAAGACGCATTAACGATGTTTATGATCGTACTTTCTACACAATAGTCCTCTGCGCCTGACCATTTTCGTCGAAGTATAATGTTTTTCATCGTTAATAGCTAGTGGGGACGCCTCCAAAGACGCATTAACGATGTTTATGATCGTATTTCTCTAATTTTATGTAGCTATAGTGCTGCTCGGGGAAAAGACACTGAGAACGGACAGATTACTTATAAAGAATAAATACTACCTCCATATTGGATTATTTAGGTAAAATTGAGAGGGCGTATTAACCAATAATGGAGGTAGGATTATATGAGACAAATAGATTATAGTAATTATTTTTGGCAGGATGAAGTAATAAGGTTACGCGCAATACAACCGGAAGATTGGGAAGGGCATTATATTAATAGGTTTGATACTCCTGCACGGCGTCTTCTTGAATGTGCAGTTGAACTACCACCTACAATTACAGAGGCAAAAGCGTTCGCAGAAAGCTTCACCGATTTCTCTTCGAATCGTCTTATGTTTACAATTGAAAACATAAATGGTGAAAATGTTGGCGGAATTAACCTAAATAGTATCGACGAAAGAAACGGCACTTTCAGTATTGGTATTCAAATCGACAGAGACCACAGAGGCAAGGGATATGGTACAAGAGCTGTGCACATACTTTTGAAGTATGCTTTTTTTGAGCGTAGACTTAATAAGTTTAATGATTACGTGCTTGAAGGAAACGAAGCCTCTGCTGCGATGTTGAGAAAAGTCGGTTGTATTCAAGAGGGAGTTCGTCGCCAAGTTTTCTACACGAATGGTCAGTATTTAAACTCCATATTATTCGGCTTAACCAAGGACGAATATGTGCAGCTTTTTAATGCGAACTCCAAGAAATAAGAGAGTGATTCAGCGAATAATAAGTTGATGAAGAGGAACTGAAATACATCGCCACGAGGACTGTGCGCCTGGTGATGTGTTTTTTGTTGTGGAAAAAGGAGGATATAAATGCAATGTCGAATTATGTAGATAGAACAAGACGATTTGATGGTATAGGTGAAATTGATGAACAATTATAAACCGTTATTAACCGAGAATTCGAAAAAAACGACAACTTATCGAATTGCGAACCTTTTTTACGTTGCTCTGTTTGGCGGGGTAACTGCTCTAACGTTCATAGGGCTTAAAAACGCGCAAATGCTGCGCCTTCGCAAATCAGTATTTTGGACGTTGTTGATGTTATCTATCGTCAGCTTAGTGGGGAAAATTGTCCTCATATGGGTGGCTATTCATAATTTTGAGCTTCCAGCCGAGCGGTTTGGCTTTAGTATATTCAAAATACCGGACCTTTTGTTGTTTGCGGTGTATTATCACGCATTAAAAGTCCCCTACCGTCTCCATATGGTTTACCATAGCGAATATTATAATATGTCTTATCGAGGCTTGTCTATTTACGCAAGTCTTATTAGCTTGATCATCGATATTATTATCTGTGTTGCTCTATTCTCCTAGTAGGAGGTTTCAAATGGAATTACAGCAAAGAAAATTGCTCCCTATGATCGAACATTATTTGGACATCAAACGATACGATCAAGCGAAGGTACTCGTGCATGAAGGCTTGGCGGAAAGTCCGGAGGATGCTCATCTGCACTTTTTGGCTGGAAGAGTTTATTATCTATTGGATGAGTATGATCAAGCAGAGGAACATTTGCGATTCGCTTTTAGATATGGTTACGATTTTGTTGCTGTTCAATATATGTTCGGCCATATCTATTTAGAGAAGGAGCAATGGGCGTTATCTGAGTGTGCGTATCTAGCAGCGTTAGAGAAAAGTCCGAACAACGCTCGACTTCATGCAGCTTATGGAGCCCTGCTAATTCAAACTGGCGAATGGAAACAAGGACTCCATATGCTGAACCAGGCCGAAAAGCTGGATCCGAATGATTCAGAAGTGCTTCGTCACAGGCTGTACTATGACATCGCTGGAAACCATAACAACAGTAATATGATTACACTCGAAAAATATATGAGATTCGAAGACGACCAAACGGCAAGCTTATCCCAAATGGGTATTACCGAGTATTACAGAGGGAACTATCGAGCGGCCAGAGAGCATTTTCGGCAAGCCTATCTTTCCAATCCCGCTGACAAAAGCTTGCTGAGGAATGTCAGATTGCTTGAAAATCAAGCGAATCCACTACTCTTTCCGATAAGCTGGTCAGATAAGATCGGCGGAATGCCGTTTCTATGGTTTTGGGTAACTCTACTTGTACTGTTCTTATATCCCTACAACGACAACTTTCTGGGCTGGGGAATTACTGGATTTATTTTTTTAGGAGTTTATATCTATCTAGCCAAATCGCTGGTGCTCATTCATCAAGAGGCTTTGGATTCCGGCTTGTCTTACTGGAAGGCACTATTAAATTCCAACGTAAAAAGAAAAATCGCCGCCGATGGCATCCTCCTGCTAGGGGTAATGTTAATATTCGTATCCGGGCCATTTGGAATGATTATTGCATTTTATGTAAGAAAAGCGCTGTTGAAAAACACTAATTATAGGGTGTGATGTTATTGTGAATCGTTTGAACTGGTTAAAAAGTATAACGGAGCGGCTACCGGACGAAGCAGAAGGCTGGTACTGGCTAGGAATCGAATATTTGGAGCGGCAGGAATCTGTTCAAGCGGTGCTTGCTTTTACAGAAGGGTTGAAGGTTTCATCCGAGGATCAAAAGCCAAATCTTTTGGAGAAGCTGGTAATTGCGGCTCAGCCTACTCAACCGCCTCAAGCGACCCAACCGACCCAACCGACCCAACCGACCCAATCAGCTCAGCCGGCTCAAGTTCAGTCCGAGCCTGTGCGCGAAACCATTCAGTCAAATGAAAAGCATCGTCCTTTTCAAGTCATTTCCGGGAAAAAAAGCGATTCTAACTCGGATAGCAAGGATTCCGAACGGGATGTTATTAATTTTGACAGTGTAGCCGGACTAACAGAGCTTAAAAAAACGATTCGAATGAAAATCATAAGTCCGTTCCAAAACGTCGGCCTATTTTCCAAGTTCAAGAAGAAAGCGGGCGGAGGAGTCCTACTGTACGGGCCCCCAGGCTGCGGCAAAACGTTTATGGCAAAAGCAACGGCAGGAGAGTGCCGCGCGAAATTTATACCTATACATATTACGGATATTTTCGATCCTTATATAGGCGTAAGTGAAAGAAACCTGCATGACCTGTTCGCTAAAGCGCGTTCCCAAAAGCCGAGCATTCTGTTCATCGACGAGCTGGATGCGATTGGATTTGATCGGGCAAAGTCATCTTCCAATTTCCGTGGGGTAGTCGACACGTTTCTCTCCGAGATGGAAGGGATCGACACTTCGACTGATCAAGTGCTTATTATTGGCGCAACGAATATGCCCTGGGACGTGGATAATGCGTTAAAGCGACCGGGACGCTTTGATCGCTTGGTTTTTGTAGCTCCGCCTGACGAAGATGCGCGGGAAAGCATATACCGGCTTAAGCTCCAAGATCGATTGGCCGAAGGCGTCAATTACGCTGCTCTAGCGAAGAATAGCGAGTTTTTCTCTGGGGCGGACATTGAGCACGTGTGCGAGAGAGCGGTTGAGAGGGTGCTGGAGGAAATTCTCGACACAGGCGTGGAACGTCCGGTCCAGATGGCTGATTTAGAGTACGCTCTCGGAAGTATGACTGCATCTACTCTAGAATGGCTAAAAACCGCAAAAAATTACGTTCGATACGCAAATCAGAGCGGTGTTTATAATGATATTGAAGATTATTTAAGGGTATATGGGAAAAGACTTTAGAAGCGACTGAATCCAGAGTGTGGCGAGATAACCGCTATTGCTCTGGTTTTTTATATTTGAAGTTGTGATACAATGATTCGGGTAATCGAGAGATTTGCAAGTAATAATTAAGGTTCATAATGAATGGAGATATAGAAAAATGAGTTTGTTGACAGTTGAGAGCTTATCGCACTCGTTTGGCGATCGGGTATTGTTTAAAAATGTGTCCTTCCGTTTGCTTGCGGGGGAGCATGTCGGGTTGGTTGGTGCGAATGGCACAGGAAAATCGACACTTATGAATATTTTGACAGGAAAGCAGTTGAAGGACGAAGGTAAGGTGGAATGGACGCCGCATATTCGTTACGGTTACTTGGACCAGCATACGAAGCTTGAAGCAGGTAAAACCATTCGTGATGTTTTGAGAGATGCGTTTCTACCTTTACTCGTATTAGAAGAAGAGCTTAACGATGTTGCTGTGCAGATGGGCGATGCCGATCCGGATACGCTGGAGCAGTTATTGGTCCGTATGGGAGAGATTCAAGAGGAGCTTGAAATTGGTGACTTCTATTTAATCGACGTGAAGGTTGATGAAATGGCAAATGGTTTAGGTCTGAATGCGATTGGGCTTGACCGAGATGTTACGGCGCTTAGCGGTGGACAGCGGACGAAGGTTCTGCTTGCCAAGCTGTTGCTAGAGAAACCGGGCGTTTTATTGCTGGATGAGCCGACGAACTATTTGGATGAAGAGCATATTAATTGGCTGACGAACTATTTGAAGAATTATCCCTACGCGTTCGTTCTTATTTCTCATGAAACAAGCTTTATGAACCAGATCGTTGATGTTATTTATCACCTTGAATTTACGAAGATGACGCGATATTCGGCCAATTACGAGAAGTTTCTGGAGATGGCTGATCTGAACAAAACGCAGCATATCGACGCCTACGAGAAGCAAAAGGAATATATTAAAAAGCAAGAAGAATTCATTAATAAAAATAAGGCGCGTGCTTCTACCTCGGGACGAGCGAAGAGCCGCGAGAAGCAGCTCGACAAAATCGATCGCATCGACAAGCCGGAGGAATCGGCAAAGCCGACCTTTAACTTTAAAGAATCTAGGCCGAGCGGTAAGACTGTATTTGAAACAGATGGAATGGTGATCGGCTATAGTAAGCCGCTTCTACCCAAGATGAACATGGTCGTTGAGCGAGGCGATAAAATAGCGATCGCAGGCTGCAACGGTGTCGGTAAATCAACTCTCCTGAAGACGATTCTAGGCGTTATTCCTCCGCTCGAAGGCAAGACGTATCAGGGCGATTATTTATCTCCCGCTTATTTTGAGCAGGAGGCTAAGGCTCCAACGATGACTCCGCTAGAAGACGTATGGGATGAGTTTTCCTTTATGAAACAGCATGAGGTACGTGCAGCGCTTGCTCGCTGCGGTCTAAAGAATGAGCATATTACGCGCCCTCTCAATCAGCTCAGCGGTGGAGAGCAAGCGAAGGTTCGTCTTTGCAAGCTGATGATGCAAGAAAGCAATTGGATTCTGCTTGATGAGCCGACGAACCATTTGGACGTCGTCGCCAAAGCCGAGCTGAAGCGAGCGCTACAAGCCTACAAGGGTACGGTTGTTCTCGTCTCTCACGAGCCTGATTTTTATGAGGATTGGGTAACAAAAACGTGGGATGTAGAAGCCTGGTCTATGCGGGGCTAGAGGGCAAGGAGTAAATCCGCGCCGAATGCGGGTTTTGAGGGCTGTGACAGGTTGCCGATGGGCAGGTTGTTGCAGCCCTCTTTGGCGTTCTGTTCTTGTTCGACAGCTAGCAAACAAGAAACACGGTGAAAGTTAGTCGTAAACCCAGAATATTGACAGATATAGGTATTAGTTGTAGATTTATGGCGATACATAACTCAATAAACTAGAGTTCTGCAAAGGGGAGTAGCTGAGGAGCTGCGGCAGAGCTTGAGGGGACGAAGTCAAGTTAAGTTAGCCAATGATTAGGGGCGATAAAATGGGCACTACCTTTGCTAACCTGCAGGTACGAGAATGTTCAACCGATGAAATCGAGAAAGCATTACCCGGTAGCAGGGCAACTCAGTTATCGGATTATTGGACTACCGTCGTAAGTGAGCAATTTCAGGTCGGCACTCTTGAGAAAATGGCGAAAAAACTATCGAAAGAGATCAACCGAAGCGTTCTATCCATCGAATATTTCGACGATGATGTGCTAAGGATTGCGGTCTACAGAAACGGAAAAGTTATTGACAGCCATATTAATGAAAATGGATATGGATTGCCTAAGAAATCCGGCAAGCCTAAACTGTTTATCGAAGAACTTGGATTCGATTCGGTCGAGGTTAAGTATCTTAAAGAGATATTCGCTTGCGAGGATTTAGGTAAAAAGTTGCAATTACTTCAATATTTCCTGGGGGTTACGCTCTGGATCGATCATCGAATGATTTCCGAGGTTAAGGAAACCGATTTTCGATGTGAACGAAATCTCTCCTTAATAGATGAATATATCGCCGAGACTAACAAGAGAAGCCGTATTAAGAATCAAACGAAAGCAACACTGTTGACAGAATTCGAGGGTGCATTAATTCGATCCTTAGGCGACAATAAATACTTAATTGGCATACCTCCATATGATAGGAGCAGCGGGGCCTATAAGGAAGAAAGTATCTATACCTATCTTCCGAACTGCACGCTAGAGTATAACTTTGATATAAGCTCATTCCAATATAACAGTCATACAGGCAATTTAAGTGCATCCGACGGCTATCTCTTGTTTTTCTGCTTTATTCGGTCAAAATATTATGTGTTCGATTATGAAGGAAACAGGATTTCCGAGACGCCCTTGAATGGCGCAAGGTTGCATCCAGTTCATCTACTTGAGAATGGAGCTTTTCTTGCATTTAATAATGCGTGGAATAAGCTCAGGGCATATGAACCAGGCTTGAGTAAAAGGTGGGAGATTTATTGCACGACTTTTCTCTGTAGTCGAAATCAATCCTTTTATGTGAGCAAAAGTACTGAAGGACAGTCACCCGAATTCTTTAAAATAAATAGTAATGGAGAGATCGAAGCAATCTTCAAGTTGGAAAATAACGTTCCAAGCGGAACAATCATATTTGATGAAATCGGAAGGAGCTTTTATTTTTCAACAGTTTTTTCCCCCGGAGTCATTCGTACTAGGGTAATATATTTGACCGAAAATTTTGAGCGGGTAGCGGAAATCGAGTTGGAAGGCTGGATTACTTCTTCGGCAGTAGATACTAAAAATCAAAAGTTGTTTCTGCATCTCTCTGAGAGGGAACTTGTAGTAATAGATACTGCATCCTTTCACATTGTGGCGAGAAAGAAGCAGGAAGCAGAATTAACTTTATTAACTGTAGATTCTTTAGGGAGAGTCGTGATTCAATTTGGATTAAGCAGCATCGCGATCATGGATAGTAAGTTAAACGATATTTCACGCCATCGGCTAAAAGGAGACATCGTAAGCTATATGATAAATGAAACAGGCACACTCTCTATCCTTACATCGACTCTTGGTGCACACGAAGAAGGAGGGGGAGCAAGCAAGATGATGATAAGATTATATGAAATCCGAGATATGGGCGATTACAGGGCTCAGAGAACTTGAAAGCAGCCAACGAGCCCAAGAGAACGAAAAATTCGTTTGCGGTGGCATTGGGCAAAAGGAAATTGCACAGGACATAAGCTGGAGGCGTCCCTTATAATTGAATGAGAACTCGGTGAATGTATGCCGGAAGCATGGATTTGGGGAGGTCGGTAGGTCATGTCGTCGGAACGGAAATGGATTTCTTGGATCGGAACCGCTTTGTTGGCGATTGTGGTGGTGACGGGAGGAAGCGGTATATCCACCGCAGCTGGGAAAACGCAATCCCCAATCAATGTCATTGTAGACGGGGAGAAAACGAGTTGGCCGGTTAAGCCTTATCTGGAAAAAGGGGGCATCATGCTTCCTTACGCTACTTTGTTTCAAGCGTTGAAGTTAGACGCGAGACTAGATCGCAAAACTCTCGTCGTACGCCGGGCCAATACGGTATACAAGATCGAAATCGGTAGCACGAAACTATTGATCGGCAATCGACAAGTACGGTTGACAGCGGCACCGGTCATCGTGAACGGGCGAGCCTACGTACCGGAACGTTTTGTGGAGTTAGTATTGGATAAAGAAGTTACCTATGACGCAAAGCTTAACCAGGTGACGATCGGGTTAACGGAGAAAGCTAGGCTGGAGCTTCAAAAAATGTTGTTCAAAGCGGCCAGTCTAGGTGATGCGGCGACGATCGAAAAGATCGTAAAGCAAGGTGCTGATCCTAACGGCAAGTTGAAGCAGATTTATTTGGACAACACGGCACTTGTGTACGCGGTTAATAATAACCGGACTGAAGCGGTACGGGCTTTGATCAAGAGTGGAGCCAAGTTGATTGAGTCGGAGCGCTATCTTGGAGCGATGGCTATTTCGCTTCAGAATGCCGAAATGCTTGGTCTTCTGCTTGACGCTGGACTTGATCCGAACTATCACGAACGAGACAGTACGTTATTGGAGCTGGCGTCTACGATATCAGGTACCGTATTGGAAATATCGGAAGTGACCCAAGGACCTTCTCCCGCCGTCGTAGAGATGTTGCTGAAGCATGGGGCCGATCCGGGACTGGACGATTCTTTGGCCCGCGCAATTAGTTCACAAAACTATTCAATTATGCAGCTGTTGCTCCGTGCAGGAGCGAAGACGGACAAGCAGGACCGGTTTGGACGGCTTCCGTATGATATTGCCGCGAGCTATAACTTACAGCGCTGGATGAGCATTCAGGACGTGCAGCCAAAGATCCCAACTTTCGCTATGGAGAACGATCAAGGCATCTCAATCGATAGCGGAGTCGTTTCTTTCCGATCCCTGAGCGCGCCGTCTGCCAGAAGTTATTACACGAACTGGTTGTTAGGGACGATTTACGCGGATGTGCCAGACGGAAGCTATCAAGTGACCGAGCATCATAAGTTTGGCCAGTCGACAGTTTTTCCAAGCTCGATGACGTTTACGGTTAAGGACGGAGTTATCAGTCCCTCCATTCTTCGGCTTCCGACGCCAAACGTAGCCGGTAAAATTGTAGCCGGTCCATTCGGGAAGGCGACCGGAGGTCTTCTGGAGCTGACGAACGAGCAAGCTTCTTTTCGCATCTTAATCGAAGTGGATAGGGATCATTTCAAGCTTAGCATCCCGCCAGGACAGTATAAGCTGGCGCAATACACGAACAGCGACGGCAGAGTTTATCCCTTGAACCAAGCGATCACCATAGAGAATAAAGAAGGCGTACAGGATTTGATTGTTCAGATCGACGAAAATCTCTAGAACGAATGCGGTTAGTCCTTGGGGCTGACCGTTTTTTTACTTCCGAGGGTTATAACTCGATAACTGAACATTGCAAATCAGATGTAAAAGTCGGGAATCCTCTTTAATAGGGATGCCCGACTTTTGTTGTATCGATACAATGCAATTTCTAGGTGTGGCTACCTGGGGAGACAATAATCTTGATCTGGTTCTTTTCCTTAATTAGTGCTTCGAACCCTTCCTCGACAATGTCACCGAGACCAATACGCTTGGTAACCAGCTTCTCTGCTGGGAAGTAGCCTTGCTGCATCAGCTTGATGACCGCCGGGAAAACATTGCGGTAGCCGATAATGCCCGCAATATTGCGCTCCTTCAACACAAGCTGGTTCGGATGGATCGTCGCCTGGCGCTCGAAAATGCTGACAATCATTATTTGTCCGCTGATTTTCGTTGCTTCGATGGCCTGATTCAACACTGCGGGCACACCAGTAACTTCGTAGCACACATCCGCACCTCCATCGGTCAATCGCTGAATCTCGGCGACGACGTCTGTTTCTGCGGGATTGAGAACCACTGCACCAAGCTCGGCGGCTTTGTTCCGGCGTTCGGCGGATAGTTCCACGGCATAAATCTCGGAGGCTCCGGATGCCTTCAGCGCTTCGATCAGTAGCAGACCGATTGGCCCGGTTCCGAATACGACGGCACGATCACCAACCTTGAATTGGCTGGAACGTACCGCGTACAGAACGACTGCGGAAGGCTCTACCAACGCACCCTGCTCATAGGAGAGGCTGTCCGGAATTTTGTGGACCATGTGTTCGTCCGCGGCCACATATTCGGAGAAGCCGCCACCCCCTCCGGCTAGACCGAGGAAGCCCATTTTATCACATAAATTATATTTGCCCTGCTTGCAAGCTGCGCACGTGCCGCATGAGAAGATCGGTTCGACGACGACTCGGTCGTTAATCTGGAATCGCGTAACGCCTTCTCCAACCTCCACGATTTGTCCTGAAAATTCGTGGCCCATAACGATAGGGGCTTGCTCTTTCGTGAGTGGATGGGGGGCTCCCTCCGGTATGAATATTGGCCCGGCTGCGTATTCGTGCAGATCACTGCCACATATGCCGCAGGCTTCGACTTTGATTTTGACTTGACCCCGCTTTGGGGCAGGGGCTTCAATCGTCTCCAGGCGTAAATCCTTCAGACCATGCCATCTTAACGCTTGCATATCGGTCATCTCCCTAATTAGAACTATAGAATGAAAAAATTATTTTCCGGAATAATAGGAAACGTTTCCGGAAACTATCATGTCACGAATTTTACATGCTGTCAATCGCATTTTAAGTCCTGTATTCTCGGAATTTTGAGTGAAATGGCGGATTGCTCGATTATGTTACAGTTTGCTTAGAAATCTGCTAAACCTGCGATCGAGCATGCTGGAGCTATGATATAATAGGTGTAGAGATCGTGCATGAAAGAGGTTTAGGAAACGATTCCGATTTTGAAGGGAACAACGAATGATGAAGAGGGCCAAAAAGGCGACGATTGAGGATGTGGCAAGGGAAGCGGGAGTCGGAATTGCTACCGTCTCCCGTGCACTTAATAATAGTGAAGGCATTAGTACCAAGACCCGGGAAAAAATCATGCGCGTCATTGAGGAAATGGGCTTTACGCCCAACACATCCGCGCAGAGTCTGAAGATTCGCCAAACCCGCCAGATCGCACTGGCCGTCCCGGATATTCGCAATGCAATCATTCCGGATATTGCGTGGTCCGTCGAGCAAGCAGCTAAGCAGCATGGCTATCGCGTGGTGCAGATCAATACGCTTGGCAATGCGATGCAGGAGTTGGAGACGCTGCGTGAGCTGAAGAAGCTGCATGTGGACGGGCTAGTCATCATGCCTCTGGCCTACCCTAAGCAGCTTGAGGGATTGGTTAATCAGGCAGGTATTCCGGTGTCCATTATCAATTATGGCAAGCGGCTGAGCGAAGATATTAAAGCCGATATCGTAGGTATGGCGCGTCAGGAAGGCAGACTGGTCATGGAACATTTGCTGCAGATCGGACGAACCCGGATTGCCTACGCAGGCGCGCCCAAAGACAAGATTGAGGAACGCTATTTTGCTTATGAGCAGTCTTTGGAGCATGTGGACCCGTCGTTGGTCTACTTTGGCGAGGACTTTTCTTTCGAGACAGGCAGGCAAGCGGCTAACTATTTCTATAGTCTGAAGCGGATGCCGGATGCCATTTATGCGGTCAACGACATGGTGGCGATTGGGTTAGTCAATCGTATGAAGGAGCTCGGTGTACGGGTTCCCGAGGACATTGCGGTTGTAGGTATTGATAATAACTTATGGGCTACAGTAACCACACCGCAGATTACATCCGTCTCTATCATGGGTAGCGAGGTTGGACGACTGGCTGCGGAATTGCTGCTCAAGCGGATTCAATATCCAGGCTCCAGCGATTACGAGCGTGTGGAGTTCGAGCCGCGGCTCATCGTTCGGGAGTCTAGCGTCTCCATGAATTCAAATAGCAAGCATGGCAATTAAGAAAGGGCATATTGGTTCGCCATCGACTGGTAAACACGATCAATTGATTGCCGGTATACTAATGAAATTCGATCTATAAGCGTCGAGGAATTCAGGGCTGTAATAGGTTGCCGGAAGGCAAGCTGTTGTGGCCCTTTTTGACGTTCTTGTTCGATTTCTACATCTTTAGGAGAATATAGGTCTTTTTATGGGTGTGATATCATTGGGGCAACTAATTCATTGGGGGGTGTTATTATTTTTAGAAGAGGCTATAAATCATTGATCTGGTTATCCATTTTTCTGATGCTGCTAAGTATAATTTCTCCATATCTTGCCACTGCTGCTGAGAGCGATAACAAGGGAGTGGGGCAAGCTTCAGCCTTCAGAGATATTCAATCTCATTGGGCGCGCAAAGATATTATTGAGCTTTCCGCAGCGAACATCGTGGCGGGTTTCAAGGACGGATCGTTTCAGCCCAATGGCAATGTAACACGGGAGCAGTTTCTGAAGATGCTCGTAGAGCTAAGGAAGCTTCCGCTAAGCTCCAGCGATGTTCCGTTCAAAGACGTTGAACAGGGGCGCTGGTCTGCACCCTATATAGCTGCAGGATTAATGAACGGCGTATTGCTTCCCGCCGATTTTCCAGACGGTTTTAAGCCGAGCCAGCCCATTACGCGTTACGAAATGGCGGTATGGATTGTAAGAGCGCTACAGCTTCCACCCCCAAAGGAAGAGAAATTACTTGGAAAAGTGAAGGATCAGGCGGATATTAAGAACAATCGTGACTTGATCGAAGCAGCGTTAGGAACGGGTATTATTCGAGGGAATCCAGATGGCTCGTTCAAAGGCGGAAATAATTCTACTAGAGCGGAAGCAGCGGTTATGTTAGTGCGAGCGCTTCATTATTCACCTGGGCAATTGCCGACTACGGAGTCAGAAGCGACCCGTAAAATTGTCGAATACAAACCTGAGGTGAAGCAAAGCAAAAGTACGATTTATTCGAAAAGAGATGACGTTACGTGGGTCATTAACGACCCGAATTTGAAATTAGATGTTGGCGATGTGTTCGTCATGCCTCCGAATGATAAATATTATGGCGGGATTGCGAAAAAAGTGGAATCCGTTACTAAGGAGAACGGTGTTCTTGTTGTGAAAACATCCGTTCCGAAGCTTAGAGAAGTTTTTTCCAAGCTCGACGTGCATACGACAGAGGCCATAACTTCTAAGATGCTCGTCCCAGCTAACTCATCTATCCAAATTACGACGAATGATGTAGCCATACAGAGTACAGCCGTAACCTTGCCATGCAGGAATATTGCTTTGAATAATGTAAATTACGAAGGGATTGTTCTCGATGCTCGGATGAATTTCTGTAACTTAGGGGTAATTGCAGATATTGGTCTTGATGTTGATATTGGTTGGTTTGATTTCGATTTGGATTTCTATTCAAAACTTGTACTTACTGGAGATATAACAACTAATGTGACAGTGAAAGCCGATACAGGAAAAGGGGCATTAACTAAGCCCAAGTTTATTCCGTTGACAGCTCCATTTTATGTGCCCGTCTTTACTGGCGTATTCATAAAAGGACAACTGAATCTGAGAATCGATCCTAATTTTAAAGCTTCAGTAGTCATTAAATTTGAGGATCGATTCCATCTTGAAGAAGGCTTCAGCTATTCGCTTAGTAATGGCTTCCGAGCAATTGATAAAACAACGAACACAGCCACGTTAGATGTGAACTCAAAGGCTGATGCCAGTATTGCTGCTGGTCCGGATTTTCAATTGACGCTGACTTTATTAGACATTGCATATGCTGGTATTGAGCTTTATCCCGGGATTCAGGCAGGCTATAATCGGCATTATGAACAGGGGCGATGTGATTCTATCAACGTTGACGCTTTTCTCAAATTGGATGTGATCGCAGGTTATGACGTATGGGTAGCAAAAGATAAAATCTCGAAAAATTTGCTCAACTTGAAATATCCGCTGTATCAGCTAGAAACTAATTGCCCACCACCGCAATCGCCTACTAACTTGAATGCCAAGCTTATTCGTGTGATAGGTGAATTGGGTAAGTATAATGAAGTTCTATTGAACCGAACTGATGTTCAGCTAAGCTGGGCCACGGTTAACGATGCAACGAGCTATAACGTGAAGCGCGCGGATGCTCCTGGAGGACCGTTTAATACAATACGCTCCAAAATAAAAGGTACTACGTATACGGATGTAAAAGCTATCAAAGGGAATACGTACTATTACCAAGTCACAGCAGTGAATGAACATGGCGAAAGTGCATCTTCCCGTACTCTAGCGGTTACTATTGTGGAGCCGCCACCGCCATCACCTCAGAATTTAACCGCAGTAAGAGAGGGCTCAACAGTCACTCTCAACTGGAACAAAATTAGTAGCTTCATCGTGTACAACGTGAAACGATCTGAAGGTTCCAGCAAGCCCTATGAGACGATAGGTTCAAATATTGACGTTACTACATTCACAGATATAACGGCTTCTTTTCTCAAAGGATATAGCTACATCGTTACAGCGGTTGATAAAAGTGGAGAAAGCGAAGGCAGCAATATCGCATCTGTTAAAAAGGGGGAATTCACAGAAATAATCACAGTTACCCCACAAGTTCCTGTAGACCTGTTGGTCATACCTCCTGCTCCGGACAATTTTATCGCTGAGCCGCATAGTGGGAAGGTCATCCTCAGATGGAACACGGTTAGCAATGTTATAGGCTACAATGTAAAGCGCTCGAATGCATTCGACGGTAACTATGAAACAATAGTCTCCAAGGTTACCGATACGACGTTTATAGATACAACGGCTGAAAACGGCAAAACGTACTACTATAAGGTCACAGCGGTGAATAGCATGGGTAAAGAAAGCAAGGACTCCCTTATCAAAGAGGCTAAGCCGCTGGCAAGCGATCTTAAAGACATTATAATATCACCAATTAAGCCCGTAATACCGATAAACCCAATACTTGTGCGAATGCTTGCTCCAGGGAATTTCAATGCGAGTACAGACGTTGGCAGCGGGAAAGTTATCCTCAGCTGGAACTCGGTTGAAGGCGCTACAGGTTATAACGTGATGCGCTCGGGTTCTACGAATGGTACTTACCAGACGATAGGCTCACAAGTTAGCGGTACGAAGTTCACAGATACAACGGCTGCCATTGGTACAACGTATTACTATAAGGTTACGGCAGTGAATAGTAAGGGCGATGAAGGCAACGCTACTTCTGTCAAATCGGCAACACCGAGTAATGGTATAAGGTAAGTATCTATTGAATACAGAGCATGGCGAGAAGACCGCCTTGCTCTGTATTTTTGATTACATACAATGCTGTGATTCTACACCTTTCTAGAAAAAAGTAGTATAAAATAAGTTATAAATAAAGGAAAAGTATGGTTGGCTCTTCCAGATTGTATCGGAAGTGAGGTGAAGTCCTGTGTCCAGAGAAGAAAGGTACTTAAAAGTGGCTGGTGAGAGTGAAGTGACGAGGGAGCTACAAGAATTGCTTGGCAGGGAGCAAGAAATTCTAATCTTCACGAAGCAATTATCAGAAGTATCGGACATAAGACGAATTCTCAACATTTACGGGACGGGCGGCGTCGGGAAGACTACGCTGCTGCACGAGTTCCGGCGCCAATCCGAACTAGCGGAAATCCCATTCCTGCTCTTGGACTGCCGCATATTTTCCTGCACACCCGTCGACTTTTGTTTATATCTGCTCCGCTTGCTTCATTTTCCCATGCCTAGAATTGAGAACTCGCTGGACCTTGCAACCTTAAAGGAGTTATGCCGGAAAGCGATTCAGGAAACGCCAGCAAACGGGAAATGCGTTATTGCGCTGGACACGTTCGAAGAAATTGGGGAGATGGAGCATTGGCTTAGGGAAAGCTTTCTTGAGCTCATGCACCCAGAGGTGCTGATCATCCTATCAGGGCGATCCCCTCTACAGCCTTCGTGGTATGCAATGCCCGTATGGAGGCAGGTGGTTTATCGGCTACCGCTTGCGGACTTGGACTTCGCTGTCACCAAATCTTATTTAGAACGCTCAGGTATCGTTGACGAGGAAATAATCCGTCATATCTGGAGTCGAACAAGAGGGCATCCTTTGTCTTTGGCGCTGCTGGCTTCAACTACGATATCCCAGGTGGAGAATGTACCGCATGCCGCGGATAATGACGTATTGTTCGAGCATATTGTGCGTACATGGTTAAGAGAGGTACCCGATTCGGAAATGCGAGAGCTGGTGGAGTCGGCGGCCGTCGCACGCTACTTCAATCAGGAGTTGCTGAGCATCTTACTTGGAAAGCCAGTTCAGACGGAGCAATTTCAACAATTGGCTTCCTTTTCCTTTGTCCAACGAATCGATCGCGGATGGCTGCTCCATGAATTGCTTCGGGAAGCCATCGCTAACGATTTACGCCTTCGCATGCCTGAACGCTACAACCAGCTCTGGAAACGCTGTGTGTTGTATTACTCGAACAAACTGAAGCAGTCAGCGAGGAAAAAGTCTGTATCGTGGGAAAATGCCGAGTTTCTGTATTATATCGGCAATCAATTCGTTCAATTTTTATTGAAGGGTCATTGGATTTCCTATAGCGTAGAGCCGCTTAGCCAATCAAATTGGATGGAGGCAGAGCAGTACATTGAGCGTAGGCGTCTCACAGTGAAGGCTGCTCAAATTATATTCGTGAATCAAGATACTCACACGCAGGAGAGCTATCTACTAACTGAGCATGAAAGCCTCCAGGTGCTGAACCAAATCAGGTTCAAAGAATTGTACGAATTGGATACGAGCTGCCTGAAGTTGATTCGTAATGCAAAGGGAGATATTAATGGAATCATAGAGATTATTCCTATTAACGAGAGGACCATGGATTATTTGTTAACCGAGCCGCTGTCCTCTCCCTATTTTAATGCTTTATCTGAGACGGTAAGGCAAGACTTAATGGTTACCGAGAACCGAAAATCCGGATT
Organism: Cohnella abietis; assembly: GCF_004295585.1. Taxonomy (NCBI): domain Bacteria; kingdom Bacillati; phylum Bacillota; class Bacilli; order Caryophanales; family Paenibacillaceae; genus Cohnella; species Cohnella abietis. The sequence goes on from NZ_AP019400.1 coordinate 359,331, forward strand.
TTTCGTTAAGACGCTCGATGTATTTGATTTTTCCGATATTGCGATGATGCATGCATCCCTAACGACGTTGATCAACCATATTCTCACGACCGGCTATATCGTTGCTGCCCCAATCAGCAATCCGATCTCGCACGCCATCTGCACAAGTTTGGGGCTTGACAAGGTAGAAGGCATCTTCCATCGAGAATATGACGGTATAACGCCTACATCTTATTATTTCCTAGACACTCGCGGGAACAAAGTGCTTAATTATGTGAATAAAATGATCGCTTCGTTCGGATTGCAAGAAGATGACGAAAAAAAGGAAAGTACCTTGGACGAATTGACTCAGCGGGAAAAAGAAGTCGTGGAACGGTTATTAATGGGTCGATCTAATCTGGAAGTCGCGATGGACCTGGTCATAAGCGAGGCTACCGTGAAAAAGCATATTTCTAACATATTCCAAAAATTAGATGTCAAAAGCCGATCACAGCTCATTCATAAAGTATCGCGCCCCTCAACCCTCCAATGATGCGAGTTTAACATGATTTCTACTACTTTCGAGTAATAGGCGTGTTCGTAGAATCATGCTAAATTTGGGAAGAATCAACCAATAGGAGGAGTTCAAAGTGAAAAAATCGATGTTGCTGCTTCTGATCTTTGTCATGGCGCTTGTCGTATTTACAACTGGGGCTTTTGCGGCAACGAAAATAACAGCAATTAAGGCTTTTTTGGACGGGGACCTTACGCTTGTGAAGGATGGTGAAGTCTGGCAGCCGGTCGATGCCAATGGAAAAATTGCTCTGCCAGTCACTTATAACGGAACGACCTATTTGCCGATACGCGCCATATCGGATGCATTCAATATCCCTATTCAATATGAAGGTAAGACGAAGACGATCCGACTTGGAGAGAGTGAAAATGTGAGTTTCTATACGTCTGGAATCAAGCCGGAGACTGCGACCTGGACGTTCCAGGATATTATTGATAAAAAGCAGCTGGTGTTCGGAGGTAAGCAATATAACGGGGCGTTCGCAATGGCAGCTAGCGATACGGAACGATATTCCTTGAGCATTGATTTGGGGAGAAAGTATGCATCGCTGCATCTGATAATTGCCGGAGACAAAGACTTGAAATTCAAGCTATATAACGACAAGCAGCAATTACTTACTCGGGAATTGACGGTGAAAGAAGGCCAAGTGACCGTTTACGATATTGATCTGCAAGGCAGCAAGGGAATCACGATTCATCCTTATGGCGCAGCGATAGGAGCTTCACCGCTGGTTTATATTTTGAAAGACAGTTACCTCAAGTGATCGAATATCGATCACAACAAGAAGGCCAGAATTCCTCGTTAGAGGATCTGGCCTTCTATTCCAATCCAATCGCTCCAGCTAGCTTCCCGTACCTTGATACCGATTCAATCCCGCATTCCAAACCCGATAAGCGATGAAGAACAGGAGCAAGCCGATGATCGGAGTGGCGTAAGGCAGCCATGATGCGAACAGCGAGCCTCCTTCCTTATCGAGGATCAGATGGGATGGATAGAAATTGACGAAGCCGTAAGGAATGATAAAAGTTAATATAACCCGCAAAAACTTACCGTAGATTGAAATCGGATAATCGGCAAAGCCCCGAATGCCGAAAATAACGATATTCACAACCGATCGGGCGCGAACAATCCAGAAGCACATCGAGCCGGTTATGACGATGAAAGAAGCTTGAACGAGCACTGCTCCGAGCAACATAAACACAAAGCTGACATAAGTGCCCAAGTCGGGATGAATATCCAGACGACTGAAGCAGAAACCGAGCATAATGATCGCAATGGCAATGTCACCGAGAAAAAAATGGCCGAAGCTACGAATGATCATATGGATAAATGGATTGATTGGCTTGACGAGCAGACTGTCGAAGGAGCCTTTATGCACATCCTCTTCGACATCATTCATTTGGAAAAAGAAAAATACAGCCGCTATAGCATATGTAAGCATATTAAGCGTGTAAAGAAGCATGACCTCATACATACTCCAACCGTTTATCGTCTGAAACCGGCTCATTAACGCCCAAATGACCGTATAGCTGACGATATGAGTGAGCGCAAAGCCGACAAAATCCATATAAAAGCCAAAGCCGTGCTCGGTTTTACTTTTGAAATAAATCGGGATAAATCGCGCATAAAGCTTCAAGCTTCTCATATTAGCCTCCCTGAACGACAAGCCGGGTAACGGCTTTCGACCACATCCATTTTTGCAACAGTAGAAAACCAGCCATCCAGGCTAATTGCTGGACAATGATTGAAAGCAGGTCCTGCCAGCCAGTTACTTTACCCAAGAAGACAGAGATTGGTTCATAGTAAATAAGGCGGAACGGCAGAAAGTACGAGAGCTTCACTAGCGAATCAGAGAAAAACCAAATCGGAATAAAAGCTCCGGAAAATAGTCGGATCAGCCCATTCAGTACCGTATTGACCTGCCAAACAAGAATGTACCAGAAGGCGATCAGGCCGACCGTATACGTAATCAGGAAATTGAGAATCAGGCCACAGATGACAAGAATAAGGAAGGCAAGACCATTTACCAGAGAGGGTAGCTGTATGTGGAAGAATAGCATGCTGACTATAACTAAAGGAATTAATTCAAACAGCATTCGGTACAAATTCGTGCCGAAAGCCTGACAGAAAATAACGGATCGAAAGCTCATTGGCTTAATCAGATCCATCCCGATTTCGCCCGATGATACTTTGTTGCTTACTCTGAAAATGACGTCATTCGTAGCGAATACCGAGATGACCGAGCTGATCACGACATACGTTATCATTTCTTGAATGGTAACTGTGCCAGATTTCGAGATTAAACTGTCCGAATCGCCAAATAAAGCATACCAAATATACACTTGCACGAAGATTCTAAATAGTTGCCCGAACAGGAATAGTAAAACTTCGGCCCGAAAAGCAAGCAGTGATCGGAAGGCATTCAACGTCATTTCCCGATAGAGTGCGATTCTCATACGATCACTTCCTGCCGCTCGTGCTCTTCCTGGCTAAAGCCGGCATAGAGATTTCGAATAATTTCTTCGATCTCGGTTTCCTTAACCTTGAAATCACGAACAGAATAACGATCCATAATATACTTGATGACCACAGAGGAGTTAACATTTTTCTTGTCGTAGAGGAGCTGGTTTCGGGCATCTTCAGTTCGGCTGAACGTAATCCCCATGCGCAAAAGCGCATCGTCCATGATGAAGTTCTCCTCCGTATCCAGCTCCATTGTTTCCATATTACCGTAATCGCTCTTCAGCGTGTTCAGGTTGCCGTCATACATAAGCTTGCCGTGATCAACGACCATAACGCGGCTGCACAGCTTCTCAATGTCGGACATGTCATGTGTCGTCAGTATGACTGTCGTTCCTCTTTCCCGATTAATCTCGCGAATGAATTCGCGAATTCTTTCTTTTACAACGACATCGAGCCCAATTGTCGGTTCGTCGAGATACACAATTTCAGGATCATGCAGCAGTGCCGCGCAAAGGTCAGCTCGCATCCGTTGGCCGAGGCTTAGCGAACGGACGGCAACATTTTTGAATTCATCCAACCCAAGAATGTCACCGAATAGTGCCATGTTCTGAAGATAACGATCCTCCGGTATATCATACATATACTTCGTTAATCTCAATGATTCGATGACTGGCGTATCCCACCAAAGCTGGCTTTTCTGGCCGAAAACAGCCCCGATTCTCCGCGCATTCTCAATGCGGTTCTCGAAAGGCACGAGCCCATTCACACGCACAACGCCGCTGGTTGGTACGAGGATGCCGACCATCATTTTAATAGTTGTCGATTTTCCCGCCCCATTGGGCCCGATGTAACCGACAATCTCACCTTGATCGATCGAAAATGAAATGTCCTCGACCGCAACCTTCTGCTCATATTCCCTGTATACAAGACTTTTCATCAATGGCCAGAACCCGTCTTTTCGCTTCTGCCTTTTGAATTCCTTACGCAAATGCTCTACTTGAATCAGCGGCATGATTTACCTCCCTCGAATTATCCAATAAGTATAAAATGTGGATGTAAATATAGGAATGAGGTATTCTACTCTTTTTCAGTGTTATACCAATGATTTATGTCATCAAACGCCTGCGGTCATAGGAGATCCCACATGAGTAGCGATGAGGACTACCTTCGTCGTCATACTTCCACCATGTTCATGAGCATTCTTCTCAAACATAATACAGTTAACCAATACGGATGGTGGTTTTGCTGCCCTATAAGGAGGAATGGGCATGTTTGATAAAACGGTGACTCTGAAGCCTTTTGCCGATATTTCAGAGTATACTAGGGGCTACGATGTTGTCTCAGCTCAATTCGGCACCGATGGCTGCATCTATGTCTTGCTAATTAATCATATCCCAGAACGGGAGCGGGGCATGTTCATCCCCTCGGCTCTAAAGAAAGCACATACCTACAAGGTGCTAATTATAGAAGATAAATATAAGGTACTAGTCATGGAGGATAAATATATTGAGGAGTTAGTGATAGAGGATCAGCATTTTAACTATCATTATGTCCAGCCGCTTAAGAGACATCTGCTGTTGGTTGGAGCGCGCTGCTCTTATTATGGCTCAGACAAGTATGACTTGAACGCCAAAGTACTTGATTATAAAGGAAATACCGTTCGAGAGTTTCTGCTTGGAGATGGGATTCAGAGTGTTCAGGTGACGGAAAAAGGGATCATCTGGACAAGTTATTTCGACGAAGGCGTTTTCGGAAATAACGGTTGGAATAAAAAACCCATAGGTGCGCAAGGACTTCTAGCCTGGGATGAGCATGGCAACAAAATATACGAAGATCACGCGGCAAATATTGCCGATTGCTATGCGTTGAATGCAGTGAATGACGAGGAAATCTGGTTTTACTATTATACGGACTTCTTGTTGGGCTGTATCTCAGGCGGACCTCGGCAAGCTAAGGTCACGTTTATGAATCCTGAGATTTCAGGCTCATCCGGGTTTTGTACAGATGGCTATCACTTTTTGTTCGACGGGGGTTACGGGAAAAGTAGAACCTATATACTCAAAAAAAAGGAGAAACCGGGGAGCTTAACCAAAGGGCACACGATACATTTTCTAAATGAAAAATCCGAACCGCTTGTACCACGAACACAAGACTTCCGAGAAGATAGAGTGCTGTTCTGTGAAGGTAACTTGCTGTACCAGGTGTCCGTTGAAGAATTGGTCTAGTCTAATTAAAATATCCTGTTCGGTTTGCAACAAAACATCAAAAATTTGGATATATACTTACGACGGCCGTCAGGAGGTGTTTGGTTGGAAGAGAAAATACTCATTCAACAGTTAAAGCATAAATCTCAACCTGCATTGGAACACTTGATTGACCTTTATTCTGCTTATGTGAGCACAATTGTAAGAAATATAATAGGCGCTCAAATGAGGATCGAGGATATTGAGGAGGTCGTATCTGATGTATTCGTCTTGCTTTGGAATAACGCGACACAGATCCAAGAGAACGGTTCATTAAAGTCATATATTGCCGCGATCGCAAGAAATCAAGCGCTGAAAAAGTTAAGAAACCTTGACCCTCAGTTTTGTTTGCTTGAGGAGGACATATTAATTGTGAGGGACACCAATGATCCTCTTAAAGAATCTGAAAACAAACAAGAGTTGGAATGGATTTTTTCCACAATGGAGAAGCAAGATAGAGAGATTTTTCTTCGCTACTATTTTTTCTTCGAGAAGACAAAGGATATAGCTTTGCAGTTGAAAATGAACGAATCGACAGTTAGAAGCAGACTGCTTCGTGGACGAGCATTTTTGAAGCAGCGCTTAATAGAAGGAGGGTATGAATTTGAAAATAAACATATCCAAAATGGTTGAACATGCAGGAATTTATACGGATGAGATTCAAATTGAAGAGGATACAGAGGTTAACAAAAATAAAATTCGCCAGCTTGTACTGCATAAAATCAATGAACAATCTGCAGGACAAGGGAAGCATTTCTCTCGTAAGAGAAATCCCTCGGCCAGAATAGCTTCTATTATTGCCGTAATTGTAGCCCTAATGACTTCAGCTGTGGTGGTAAATGCGGCTACCGGCGGTAAATTTTTCGGAGCGATCCTATTGAATGATGAAAACAGAAATATTGCTAAAAATTCGAATTACGCCTCTATGGAGGAAGCCACTATTGGAGCTTCGATCCCGAAAAGAACAAGTCCCATTGTGACGAGCAACATTCTGAATGAAGACCAGCTCAAATCTCTTCCAGGCAACTCGGTTACTCCTATTGTGGTGAAGGAGAAGAGTGGGACATACAAGATACCAGAGGTGCTCACAAACAATGGTGATATCGTCATTTTTACTAAGGATAACGAATATGGTTGGCAGTTAAATGAAGGGGAAAAGCTGACCATACATTATGCGCTTGATTTGGAGACAAACAAGAATAGCGACAAAGCTGGAGAACGAATGGAGATTGGATTCGTTCATAATGGAGCGCTAGTTAAAGGCCAGTTCAATAAAAGCAAGGAATTTTCTTACACCATTACGGCACCAGAAGCTGGGGAGTATTACTTCTACATTGAAAATTATTCCGCAGGTTACATTATCATCTCTTCGGGATCAATTGAGTAATTATGGGGACATTCTGTATGACTATTCATATACAATCTTATGATGACAAGCAGGAGATGAAATTTTGGTTCCTTGGATCGTTGCATATGGCTGTTAGCATATCTTCCTGTGAGTTTTGGAGCGAGTGTTCTTGTCCATGACGGATGCGAAGCTGGTGTAATGAATCGGCCAACGGAGCGCGTTAAGCTAAATTCAGACTAGTTAGTTTTGTTTTGCCTCATTACAATTTGCAATCTAGATTCTATCATAGGAGTTAGACTCATGAGTCGGATTGTATTGGAGGAGGCACGTTATGAATTTCGATAAGCTGACAGCTTACTTGAATCGGTTCTACGAAGAGAAGAACATACCCGGCGTCGGACTGGCGATGTATTACAAGCATGAGCCAGTGTTCGAGCATTATACCGGCTATGCGGACGTGGATAATCGAATCGTGTTCGGGCCTGACACGATATTCCGGTTGTACTCCGCGACCAAAGTCATTACATGTACGGCGATGCTGCAGTTGGTAGAGTCGGGCCGGGTGAAGCTTAGCGATCCGCTGTACGCTTATATTCCGGAATATGAACATGTAACCGTGCGTCATCAGCTGCCGGACGGTGCACAAGAGCTCCGACCGTCGACTGTGCCAATTACGATAGAGCATCTGCTCAGCATGACGGCCGGCATCGAGCAATATGACACGCCGGAGGCGCGGCGCGTTATCGCGGAGTCAGGCGGCGAAGGTCGAACACTCGATGTGATTCGGGCGCTGGCGAAGGAGCCGCTGCTGTTCGAGCCGGGAACGCGCTTCAAATACACGGTCTGTCACGATGTGTTAGGCGCGGTTATTGAAGTCGTATCGGGTAAGCCACTTGGTGCGTACATGCAGGACCATATTTTCGATCCGATCGGGATGACGGATACTTCTTTCGACTTGAAGGATGAGACGCGGTTCGCGAAGCTGTACAATCGGTTCAACGGCAAGACGCACAAGGCGGAAAGTATTGGAGAGTCGTTCAACTTGAAGCCCGGTCGGGCGTACGAAAGTGGCGGGGGCGGACTGTATTCGACCGTGCCGGACTATACTCTGTTCGCCGAAGCGCTGTGCAATTACGGACTTGCGCCAAGTGGGGAGCGTATTCTGCGGCCCGAAACGGTGAACGATCTGCGCAAGCGGCGGCTGCACGCAGAGGCGCAGCAGGATTTTGCAAGCTTCGGCGGTGTGAGCAAAAGCGGCTATAGCTACGGACTCGGCGTGCGTACCTTGGTCAACCCAGAGGATAACAATGCGCTCAGTATGAAGGGCGAATTTGGCTGGGATGGTGCTCGCGGCTGCTACGTCGTCATCGATCCGGATGCCCAGATCACGCTATTCTACGCGCAGCAGGAGGCCGGATCTCCATGGTATCAATGGCACGGCTCGGTGCGCAATTACGCGTACGCCAGCGTGTGGTGACACGATCAACGCGATCGCCTTTCAGCGTGGGTTCTACATTGTGCAAAATTCGTTTTAAATCGTGATTGCCTATTTTCCACGAATCTCCAATGCTATGATTTTCCCAGATCAGATGCGCGCCTGAGACTACTGGGATGAGGATCATAAAGGAGATGACAAGATGAGCAGGGACAATTTTCTTAGGTCGATACTGTCCGAGAAGGTCAATATGACGCCCGACGGGTTCGTGGCCGATCAGCTGACCCCGCAACAGTTCTGGGACTGCCACGAATTGTTTTTCGATAAAATTCTCGAGATTCATTCATCGGATATATCGGGAATAGAAGGTTATGGAAACTTCAATGAGGAATGCCGAACGGGAAACGCGACTTATAGGGATTATCTAATCGACGACTTCGCTGACGATAAGGAAGGTTACTGGTACAATTGGAGGGAAATGTTCGATACGACGCTCTTAAAACGGGAGTTCTTCGAACAATATTACAAGGAAATCGAAGACAGAATTCCTTATTGCGAAGATAAGCGTTACTTGGTCAATAACTTCATGTTCTTCACAAACATGATTACGGATGGCAACATAATGGTCGGGTTTCCAGATTGGACGTTTGCCGGCATTGGCGACTTCCTGACGGACATCGCGATTATGGACTTAAATAAGCCTTACATGCGTATACCGGAATTATTTGTCCCGTATTGCAAGAAGCGGGGAATCGACATTCCGGACTTCAAAGAAAGATTCTTATGCGTGGCGTATTGGAACGGGCTTAACGGATTGCGTTGGCATGCATCGATCGACGATGAGGAGTCCTGCACGTCGATTATTAAGTCCGTCAGCGAGCTGAAAGATCGAATCTACGCCCTATAGACGGTGATCGAATGAAATACGAGAATGCCGGCGACTTGATTCCGGCCGAGTTATTGAGGGAAATTCAGAAGTACGCGGCGGGCAAGCTGCTGTATATTCCTTCCGGGGATGAGAAGAGGGCATGGGGGGAAGCCTCGGGGTACCGGGATCAGTTGCATAGACGCAATCGAATGATCCGCAACAAGTACGCCCATGGGCTCACGGTGTCGGAACTCGCGGACGAGTATTTCTTATCGTTGGACTCCATCAAGAAGATTATTTACTCCAAAAAAAATAACCATGGATACGCGACATATACGCCGACGATACATTCGGCCGTCCAATATGCGAACGCGGGGATCCTCGAAGAGTGGATTCACTGCTATGTGCAGTTCACCCGAAAAGCCGGGCCTGATTCACGCGAGTTCGGTAAAGATCATCTCTATTTCGGCGTTGTTAAGTTCCCTTTGCGTCTTATTCAAGCGGAGGGTATTGAGAGCGATCAACGCCAGGTCGACGAAGACAATGAACAGGCATCCGCAAGTCTGCCGCTCCTTATTCAGTATGAGCAAGGAAAGTTTTATTGTGCGGAACAGAAGGAAATGTTGGCGGGATTAAAACAGCGCAAGATAAATGCGTATCCATCCATCATCGTATTGAAAGAGAATGCCGATTATAAACGGTTTATGAATCATTATGGTACGGTTTTGTTTTTCGTTGGCAGTAGCAGTATATAACATTTAGATACATCGCCTTGTGTGGTTATACACTATTGGCGATGTCTTTTATGCATCTGGCACTATTTAATGTAACGGTGGTCACAATAGTTTTCTCATTTTTGTGATAATATCTATTTGCTCAATGACAGATGAACGCTGACAAATACCGATTCTATGATATTGAAAAGCGATGATTTGATATATTATGACAGAGTAAAACGGAGGATAATATGAACATTCTTATAACTGGTGGGACAGGTTACATTGGGACAGTGCTCGTGGAAGAGTCAGTAAAGGCTGGGCACAATACATATGTTTTAACGAGAAATAGAGAAAAATCAGAGGCTTTAGAGAAGCAAGGCGTCAAAGTCATTGTTGGAGATATATTGCAGGATGGACAGTGGCAGCAAAAGATAAATGATATGGACGCAGTTATTCATTTGGCAGCTCCACCAACGTGGGGGAAAAAAGTAACTAAAAAAGTGGCACTTTCCTATGCGGATGGGCATTTGGAGTTAACAAAACGTCTTTTTGCAGCAATTGATCCCAAGCATCTTAAGCGTCTTATTTTTGTTGGTGGTACAAGTTATTTTGGTGATTCAGGTAATGAAGCGCCTAGAACAGAATCCTTCCAAGCTGAGCCAAAGGGTTGGGGACCGTATATTTCACCTTCAATTAAATATGCCAAAGAAAAAATTGCTGAAGGATATCCTGCTTCAATTGTGTTTCCTGCACAAATATATGGACCTTCTTCATGGATGGAGCAGCTATTTTTTCAGCCGTTGTATACTAATAAGCCGATTACATCTTTGAAGGGCTACAGTCCTTATTTTTCACCTATTCATATTGAAGATTGTGCACGTGCCCTTTTACATTTAATTGAGAAGGGTGAGATTGGAGAAGATTATATCATTTCTGATTTACAGCCGCTGAAATCCACAGTATTTAGAGATGAAATTATAAAGCTAATGGGTGTGAGAAACCCTAAATTCCGGGAAGTACCTCGCTGGCTGTGTCAATTATTGTTAGGACCAGTGCTGACAGAATATGCAACAGCTCACACTAACTTTTCAAGTAAAAAGCTTCAGGAAACAGGGTTTAAGTTCCGTTATCCAACATATATAGAAGGTTTGCCTCAAGTAGTTGACGCATGGCTTAAGCTGCAATCATAGCAAATTGACAGTGTGCGGAGTGATTTGGGTAAGAGGGATCAGGCGATTATGATTGATACACAAAAGTAGGCTCACTGTTCTTATGCTCTGTTTCTAGCAGCAGTCTCAGCTTATGGCGAGTATCCGTATCGATCGACGGTGTGTTAACATACATCTTCAGGTTGTTGTCTTCGGATACGAGAAAGCTGGTTAGCTCAAAGCTCAGCGGTCCAATCACGGGATGATTGAGCAATCTGTAAGTGTTCCGGTCTTTATTGAGCTGATGCATAGGCCACCATTGATCGAATTCCTTGCTGGATGCTCGAAGCTCTTGCACGAATTCTGTAAGCCAAGGATCTTCAATATATTGACTGCAATCGGCTCTGAACTTCCCAATCATCGACTGTGCACTAGTATCCCAATCCGGGAAGAGGCTTGCAAAGTTCGGATCTGTGAACATGATTCGCATCATGTTGCGGTTACTACATTCTAATTGGTTGAAATCATAGAACACAAGCTCAGCTGCCCGATTCCATGCGATGACATTCCAGCGATTGTCCACGATCATGGACGGCGATTCCACCAGATCGTCCAGCACATGCTGATGCATCGGGTTTACCTCATTATAGCTAGGAAAATAGGAAGGAGGGACATGCTGGGCGAGGGTATACATATGCACAATCTCTACGCGATTTAGTCTAAACACTCGAGAAAGACTCTCGAGAATTTGCGTAGAAACCTGAATCGGACGTCCTTGCTCAAGCCAGGTGTACCAGGTTACGCCTATTCCCGCCAGAGTAGCAACCTCTTCACGCCGCAAACCCGGTGTTCGACGGCGTAGTCCTGCGGGCAAACCTGCCAGCTGTGGGGATATTTTAGCTCGACGTGTTTTAAGAAAATCCCCCAGCTCTTTATAACGCTGCTTCTCATGATTCATTCAAAGGCCACCAGCCCTTCAGTACGTAATAGCTTTCGTGACAAAATGTAATCCTACATCTTGCCGAAGGATGCTAGTAGTATAAACGAATGGTTTTTCAATAGCAAAAGGAGCAATGCCATCACAGTTAGAATGTGATGGCATTGCTCCTTTATATAATGTTTGCTTAGTAGCGGGAACCGAAGACAATGCCTTGTGGGGCAATAGCATCGATTTGAGCGAGGTCAGCATTTGTCAGTTCAACGTCCAATGCGCCAAGATTTTCCTCAAGGTAAACAGTACGTTTTGTTCCTGGAATTGGCACGATATTGTCGCTTTGAGCGAGTAGCCACGCTAAAGCTAACTGGGATGGCTTACAGTTCTTCTCTACCGCAAGTTCTTTTATTTTGACCACTAGATCAAGATTTTTTTGGAAGTTATCTCCTTGGAATCTTGGTGAAGTACGGCGGAAGTCATCCGGCTCGAGATCTTCGTAGCGCTGAATCTGTCCTGTTAGAAATCCACGGCCAAGTGGACTATACGGTACGAAGCCGATGCCTAGCTCACGGCATGTCGGCAGAATAGAATCCTCGACATCACGATCCCATAATGAGTATTCAGTCTGTAGTGCTGTTATAGGATAAACTGCATGTCCACGGCGAATAAGGTCTGAGGATGCTTCCGACAGCCCGATGTATCGGATTTTCCCTTCCTTAACAAGCTCTGCCATTGCACCTACAGTTTCTTCAATTGGAGTATCTTGATCGACTCGATGCTGGTAGTAGAGATCAATATGATCGACACCGAGACGTTTTAGACTGGCCTCACATGCTGCCTTCACATATTCAGGACGACCACTCACGCTTATGGAACCATCTTCTCCTACGACAGCGCCAAACTTTGTCGCTAAGACAACACCATCTCTGCGGCCTTTAAGAGCACGCCCGAGAAGCTCTTCGTTTTCTCCCAAACCATAGACATCAGCAGTATCAAGAAGAGTCACGCCAAGCTCCAATGCGCGGTGAATAGTACGGATCGACTCCGCCTCATCCCGCCCGGCATAGAAGTCAGACATGCCCATACATCCAAGTCCTAAGGCAGATACCTCCAGTTTGCTGTTTCCAAGTGTTCTTGTTTTCAAGTCAGTCTCCACCTTTCGCATTCGGAAATATCAATATCAGGCTCACGTATTTTACGAGAAAAAATGATCCCTAAAAGCATCATACAGAGTACTACGGGATGTAGACAGAAGCTTGTTTATACTGGTATTCATACTACTATGATGCAGTAGGTGTGTTTTTTGTATGCATAATTTATCCAATAATTAATAGATTAATCCAAAAATAATTATTGAGGCGGCTTCTAGAAAGAATTTTATGTAAATAATTGGATTCATGTTATCCTTTTATATAAATATAGATTATCAATAATGATAGAAAAATTAAAAACAATGGAGGCTCTATGATCCCGAAAAGGTTGAAAGGATATTGGATAAAATCTATTGCGATGATGGTTGCGGTTTTTTTGTTCTTAGTGGTCGGATGTGCTGAAGAGAAAAAAGACATAAGCGAAAGCACGGTAACGCAAATCAGTTTAGCGGAAATAGATCTACCAAAGTTGTTAGAAGAGGAAATCCCAAAGTTGATGAAACAAAATAAAGTTCCAGGCGCTGCAATCGCGATTATCCATCAAGGGCACTTAGAGTGGGCAGAAGGATTCGGATACGCCAACGTAAAAAAGAAAATTGCAGTTGATGAGAAAACTATCTTTCAAGTAGCATCAAATTCGAAGTCCGTAAACTCTTTGGGAATATTAAAGTTAGTTGAGCAAGCAAAGCTTGATCTAGATAAGCCGGTAGAAAGCTATCTTTCCCGATGGCATATTCCCGATAGTGACTATGACAAGGAAAAAGTAACGATAAGAAAATTGTTAAGCCATACGTCAGGTCTATCCTTACATGGTTATCCAGGCTATCCCAAAGGGAAGAAACTGCCGACACTGGAGGAGTCATTAAGCGGTAAGAATAGCGCGAAAGAAAAGGTTAAGTTGATTTTTGAGCCGGGAAAGCAATATCAATATTCAGGTGGGGGTTACACGTTACTTCAATTAGCAATAGAGGAAATAACAAAGCAATCCTACTCGGAATTTATGAAAAGCGAGATATTAGACCCTTTAGGTATGTCCAATAGTTTGTTTGCTTTACACTCCGAAGAGGTGCCGAATCTTGCAGTTGGCTATAAAAAATCGGGAAAAGCTTACCCAATCATTTCTTACCGTGAATTGGCGGCGGCGGGTCTACATACATCAATAGTCGATTTTGCAAAATTCGTCGCTTCTATAGTTGAAGATAAAATCGAGATGAAGCCTGCTGGGAGAGAGGTATTGTCCAATAAATCTTTAGATATGATGTTTACGCCAGTGTTGAATGGGTATGGATTGGGGTTTGTTATTATTTCCCGTCAAGGCAAAGAGCTAATTACCCATGGGGGTGCGAATTTAGGTTACCAAAGCAACTTCTATATTAATAGAGACAGTGGGGATGGAATAGTCATCCTAACGAACAGCGATTCAGGGTTAATTATGATACAAGAAACGATTAATCTGATAAAGAAGTGGGAAACAGAAAACCAGAATAGCTATCAATTTGGTTTTGAGGCGATTTAACTGGAAAGCTGATAAATGGCTGATGCGCCTGATAATGAACTAAGAAATATTAAAAAAAACCAGAAGCCCCTCAGTTTCCTGAAGGGCTTCTGGTTTTCATGCCTATTTTACTTTGAGCGTTGCTCCTTGCGCAGTTTTCACAGCTTGAGGTTGATCATAATAGGACTTCGTGCCGTTGCCCAATTGGCCTGAGGTGTTATTTCTGCCATAGACGTACAGCTTTCCGCCGATGATCCAGTACATATTGCTGTCTTGAGCTTCGGCGAAGGTTACGTTCTGATACAGTTTTTTGGCTTGTAATGGATAGGCTGGGTAGCCCATAAACAGCATCTCGTTGTCGTTGGTCAGAAACAATGCTCCGTTGCGCGAAGCGCTTATGGAACGGTAGTTAAGCTTTTTGCCTACGTAAGTGAGAGTATAGCCGCTGATCCGGAACGGTTCATTCGTAACCTTGACCGGAGAGGTCAGCTTCTGCTTCATTCGATGGCTAATCTGATTAGCTGAATTATCGCCCCAGCCCCAAACATCTCCATTTTTGTCCAGTGCAAGCAAGTATTCGTCATTGGCGGTTGCTGCAGCAAGCTTGGTAATGTTTTTGAATCCGCCAAGCTGCTTTGCAGCAGTTATACCTTCTGTCACAACATTGCTCCAATACCATACGGAACCGTCCTTACGAACGGCATAGCCCCGCAGGCTACCCATGGAGATGGAGGAAGCGTCGGGAATTTGGGCAATAGTGCGAACAAAGTTGTCTTTATTTTCTGCCGCTGCACTGCCTATATAAACAGTTCCGCCAAGCTGATAAACAGTTCCCGATGCGCCTAGCACCGCTACGCTGTATCTCTGTACATCGATATCCTTAATAGCTTCTGGAATAAGCGTGATTCGTTCCGGCTTTGTTGAAGGCTCCATGCCAAGCCTACTTAGGTTACCCCAGCCGTAAAGCTCCCCCTTCTTGTTCAGGTACAAGGAGAAGCCTTGTCCTGCGGCCAGCTTTTTGACGTCCTGCGTCTTGCTGATAAGGATCGGACTAAGGATTTCTGTGTGATTGCTGCCGTTAATCTGCTTGCTTTCATTTTTGCCCCAGCCATAGATGGAGCCGTCGCTACTGAGTGACAGGACATGATCGCTGCTAGTGGAAACGGCAACGGCATTAGCTACCTTCGTAATAACGGACGGAGAGGATGGTAGCGGAGCAGCTGCACTGACACCCAGCTGTCCGAAGGCATTGCCGCCCCAGCCCACAATCAAGCCTTCGGCATTCACAGCCAGCATATGATCGGCGCCGCTTGTCATTGAGCTTCCTGCGGCGATCGTCTGCATCCCATTCAGCATAAGGTCCGGCTTGTAAGAAAGCGCCTCACTGCCAGTGTCCCACTTATAATACTGGCCGTCATTCATTAGTACATAGGGGCTGTTTCTAAAAACAGCAGCGGCTCCTTGCGACACTTTGCCTGGCTTCTTGATAAATGTATCCTCGGTCGATACGTAAGACCACAGCTCCGCCTGCTCGCTGATCATCAGTGGATAACCTCCCAGCAGCGAAATCTGGCGAATAGCCGGAAATCCCTTAAGCTGCTGAGGTTTTTTCGTCTCAACAATCTCGAACATATATTTGCCCAACCCGATCTGGCGCTCTTTGTTCTTGTTTGTATTTCCGGCTTGACTCGAGCTGGATATAACGCTCATGTTACCCCAGGCCCACACATTTCCGTTGCTTTGCAGAGCAAAATAGGTTTGCCCATAAAAGCTTTGACTGGCGGTCATGATGCTGGTTATACCGGACAGCGCGGAAAGCTTCGAAATGGCAATTTTAGGAGCTGGATAGATGCCATTTGAATTGGATTCGCCATAGGTCAAGGTCCAGCTATGGACGGTGCCGTCTTTTTTGAGAATTAGGCCATCGCCTGTATCATCCACGACAATTTCCCGCACTCCCGATATTTTACCGATACGGACGAGCGCACGGTTTTCTGATCTATGGTCCCATTGCCAGATTTCGCCCTGCTTGGTGAGCAGCGCTCCGGTTCTGCCGCCTGTGCTCACCTGCGCTATATCGGAAACTGCGGAAATGATTTTGGGCTGTCTCCATACAGCTTGAGAGCCTTCGGTGGTGGATTTGTCGAACACACCTGGAATACGCCCCCAGCCCCATAGCTTTCCTTGGTCATCTAGGAAATAAGAGACGGAGTCACCGGTGACGACACGCTGCGAGAGCTTAACGGCGGCCTCACCTAGCTTTCGGGAATCCTCCGGAGTAATGGCCAACTGCGAGCTGTCCATGTACTTGGCGTATTTATTGTTTCGGCTAAACAAGTCTGGATCGTTCGCCTTCAGCTTTAACGGAAATTTATCGGTATAGCCTGTTTTTTGACCAGATTGGTCTATCAAGATAATTTTTAGCTCATTATTTTTCAGTAGTTCTGGGTTGATGGGGGGCGTCTGCAAGCGGAAGTACCCTTTGGAATTTGCCGTTCCCTTGGTCTCGGAAAATACGATTTCTACAAATTCCTTTCTTCCGTTTACCGTTTCAAAGTCCCCCGTTGATAGTACGACCTTGACCTCTTCCCCCTCGGTGGCCTTTTCTAACAAACCGTCAATGGTAAGTGAATTATCGTCATGCTGTATAGCTCTGAATTCCATAAATCTCCACTGCTGTCCATTGACCGATGCCTGCCCTATCGGCACGAGCAATAGAACAACCGCTAGTATGATGGATAACCAACCTTTTCTCATCTCTGCCCACTCCAGTTGCGTGTAAATTTTTTTATCTGTTTTATATTGGCATTTGACAGGGGTTTTGGACAGGAAATTTTTAACTGCTTAAACTCTGCTAGATAGCAGAAATGGCACCATTATTTGTGAAAGAGCTCAGAATAGTAAACTGTCGAATTTTGCCTATGTTATAATTATTAATTATAACTTTGAAGGCGGGCATGCCGTGGTTTCGCAAACGACGATGTATATTACACTTGTCGGTCTTTCGGGAGCATTTAACCTATTTTTTTGTTACTATGTATTTTCCAGAAGATCAGAGATCCCTGCTTATCGCACCTATATTCTTTATACGTTAGTACTGTCGATTTACTCTTTCGGTTATGCTTTCGAGTTGGCTAGCGATACGATCGAGCAAGTGAAGGTATGGACAAGAATCGAATATATTGGAATTGCTACCTTTGCTCCATTGGGCTTGGTCATTATTCATCAATATCTCGGGCGTGAAATATCTGGTTTTATAAAAATACCGCTATTCTTCATACCGGCTATTACGTTCATTATGGTCATCACGAGCGATTATCACGATTTGTTCTACAAAGTGTTTGAGTTTAAAGAGGGTGTATCTCCTCACATTCTTTATATTGAGATCGGTAAGTGGTACATCGTACAAGATACCTACATGTTTTGCTGCACGGTAGCTGGAATATTATTGTTGCTCAGCAGGTGGAAGCAAACGCAAAGAGCGTATCGATTGCAACTGATCACATTAATTTGCGGTCTGTTGATTCCGATGATTGCCGGATTTTCTTATCGATTTGGCGTAACGCCCACGGGGCTCGACCCTGTTCCAATCAGCTTGTGCATCACATCTGCCCTGTACATATGGGCCACCATGTCTACAAAAATGCTGACCGTTATTCCGATTGCCAAGGAGACGATTTTCGACAGCATGGAGGAAGGCTTCATTGTTCTGGATTTATCGGACAGGCTCATCGACTACAATCGGGCAGTCAGCCGGATGATTCCTGCACTGAATCCTTGTACGATTGGCAAAAACCTGTATCAATCATGGGCAGAGCTTACGAGTGCTCCAGTTCCCTTCAATCATCATTTGGACCAAAATATTGAGGAATTCAATTGGGCTGATGGTGCGAGTAAGGAAGTTTACGAGGTTCGTTCTTCGGCTATGCGAAATCGGAACGGAGTTGTTGTAGGCAAATTGCTCATGTTCATCAACGTGACTGAACTGAAGCGGCTTCAGCAAGAGCTTGAGCAACGGGCTCATTATGACGGGCTTACGCAGATATTCAATCGTTCGGAATTCATTCATCGCGGTCGAGAGCTACTGGAACGATCTCGGGTGAATCAAAATCCATTCTCTGTTATTTTATTGGATATTGATTATTTCAAGCGGGTGAATGACAATTTCGGCCATGAAACGGGGGATAAACTGCTCATCCACGTTGCCGCCATCTGCCAGGCGATGCTTCCCGAGGGAGGATTGTTCGCTCGTTATGGAGGAGAGGAATTCGTATTGGCACTATCGTCTCCTCTTCGAGAAGCAAGTGAGCTTTCCGAGCGTCTACGTGCCACTTTGGAAAATACACCTCTAAATACCTCCAAAGGAACTGTCGGTGTAACTTCCAGCTTCGGAGTTGTAGAGGCCACTCATCGTCTCGATGAAACGCTAGAAGTTCTGCTTCGGAAAGCTGATGAGGCGTTGTATAGAGCTAAGCGTGAAGGGCGTAATCGTATAAGTATTGCTAATTCCCCTTAGCTGGGGCGATCCCTGCCCAAAAAGAACAAGCTGACGTTATATTGTCAGCTTGTTCTTTTTGATATGATGACCTTTTGCCATAGGACAGTTTCTTCGACTTAATCAGTTTCAATATCTGGATATGAACATCTTGACTTAAAGTACACTTTAAGGGGTATAATTTGAAACTTAACGTTCGAATTATGCGTAGCAAAGGGGATTCTTATGGAAAATAGAGAACAATTAGTGCATGAATTTGAGCAGCTTATTGCATATGCAGAAGGATTAAAATTGTATTCTGAGGCGGAGTTATCAAGTCCGATTGCACCAGGAAAATGGTCCCCTAAGGAAATCATGGCTCATATTATGGTCTGGGATCAATATTATTTTGAGTACGCAATTACTCCAGTAGCAATGCAGCAGGAAAACGCTATTATTACATCAAGCGATTTGATAGATGTTGAGAGTTTCAATCAGAAATCTACGCAAATTGCTAAGGAGCGAGCTGGTAGTGAGCTTTTTGATCTTGTAATTGAAACAAGAGAGCAGTTCATACAAAAGCTGAACCAAATTTCAGAGCAAAGTCTAAGGCATCCTTTCGTGGACGCAGATGGGGCAACCTTTGTCATATTTGATTTTGTTGTTGGCTTGATTGAGCATGATCAGCATCACATAAACCAGATTGAGAATTTATTAACGTCAACCAAAAGCGTAGTTAAGTAGCTGTCCGTATCTTGTTACGTGCCTGTATGTACTCGGCAGATAAAGATCTTCCCTCTGTCGCTTGCAAAGCCATCTTTTATTGAAGCCTTATGCTGCTTTGACCGGTTTGACCTCATTGGAAAAATTGTATTTTACCGGTCTGGCATACACAAACCCCTTTGTCTTGGGGTCGAAGGCGTACACGGTTAACGTTAGCTTCGAAGCGAGAAAGTCTCCGGAAATAACCAGCGATGTTGTGCCTGTCTTAAGCGGTGAAAAGTCGATCCAAGAGTCGTCCTCTTCGTCGGTCCAGTACACGATATACTGCAGACGGCGTGCCACGTCCGGTATTGCAGAGGCTGCGGCGAACGTCAGCTTGTAATTATATCCCCCGCTGCCGTCTGCAAGTGCCTGCACACCTGTAATCTTCGGCTCTTTGAAGACTAGCGGCTGCAGATCCTTGAGCCCGCTTAGCTTGAGCCAGTAGGACCGTACCTCCTGGAGTGACATAACGGGAGGTACGATCGTGTTCTCAATTTCCCCGTAGAAACCGAGACCGTCGTCCTGCCGGAGCGAATCCGCCATGGCCTGCTTGGCCGTAGGGGAGCCGAATAACGCCATGTAATCGTCCGCCATGATTTCGGTTGCATCCCACATATGTGTGTATCCGGGCTCGGACCCATCTTCGGAAAAGACGACCGGGTAGTTCTTGATTCCTCTCAGCGACGCCCATTTGGTGTTCGAACTGCTCGGGAGCTTGCGCTCCTTTTTGATCAGCCAGTAATGGGTAAAATGATGCCCGTATTCATGGCTCAGTGTCGCGGACAAGCTTTCGACCGTCTTCAGGCTGTCGGCATCGTAGAGGACGATCTCGGTCCCTTTGTCCATGACGATGTCGGACATGTCATCCTCCGACCAGGAGTAGGCCATGTTCGCGACGCCCGCTTCGCCTTCCTTTTTCTTCGGGGACAGGACGACCTTGCCTAGGTATGCCAATTCCTCGCCGTGCAAATTGCGCATCAAGTCGGCATACAATGATTTGAGCTTAGTCTGATTCCAGCTCTTGCTGTAGCTGATAAATTGGATGCGCTCGGGCGACAGATATGTAGCAACCGGCTTTGCGGCTGCTGCATCGGCTATCGGAACCCACGTACCTCCTATGGCCGTGACCACGAGAATCGCCATCATGACAACCCATAACTTGCGATAATGCTTCATCCCCACAACATAACGCCCCCTCTACCTTGGTGTACAGAACCTTTGAGAGAATTATCGGTTGAAACGGCAGATAAATGAAGCTTACGATTTCGACGATTCGGCATAGAGTGATTTGTTAGAAATTACGTTTATTTAATGAGCGCCGACCAATCAAGCGGGATAATGCGGTTGGTTCTTACAGCTATTAGCATAACGAGGAGAACCGGTGGCAGCGGTGGAAGAGTAAGGGCTTTACAACGTGGGATGGGGCCTAACTCCCTTTAATAGTAAGCCGAGACACCCAGATTCAACCGAATAGAAAAGACCCGCTATGCATCACACATAGCGGGTCTTCATAATGAGCTATTTTACAGTAACTTCAATGTTTGCAAACTTACCTTTGTATTTTACTGTAATGATTGTTTTGCCTTTTTTCAATGCAGTTAAAGTGCCGCCGTCAATCTCTAATATGCTATCATTTTTAACAGTCCAGACAGCGCGCTCGGTCACATCAATTTTAACGTCATCGATATATTGTGCTTCTGCAATCAACTGTTTCTCGGATCCTTTTTTAACTTCAATTTTTGATGGACTTGAGATAATAGCTTTGACAGCCTTTTCTTTTATTACCTCTACATTGAATGAAAGCTCCGTCGAGCCATGGCTTACATAAACAACTGCCTTACCTGGTTTGCCCGCGGTTAAAATGCCTGAATCTGCATCAACTACGTCACTTTTACTAGTTTGCCACACAACTTCATCTGTGACTTCTACTTTCTGACCATCCTCTGTTAAACCATAAATACGAATTGTTTTCTCGTCACCAGGAAGAAGCTTAATGTTCTTATTAGAAGCTACAAGAGACACATATTGAGTCGCTTCCTCCTCTTCTTCTGAGATAACGGTTACTTCAATAGCTACAGTAAGACCATTGTAATTAGCAGTTATAGTTGTCGTTCCTTCAGACACGGCTTCAATTTCGCCACCATCAATGTCGGCTATGTCACTGTCGTCCGTTGTCCAAACTGCTAAATTCGTTATATCTTTAACTTTGCCATCTGAATAAGTGCCTGTTAGCTTAATTTGCTTCGTGTCGCCAACGGTTAGTGTTGTTTTCTTAGAGGAGGCTTTAATAGATACAGCAGCATCTTTTGTTACCTTAACGGTAATCGTTAACTTCTTTCCTAAATAAGAAACGACCAGATTCGTTGAACCTACTTTGTTTCCGGCAGTGATTATCCCTTTTTTGATATCGGCTATAGCAGCTGATTCAGAACGAACAACTAACCCCTTGTCAGCAGTTATTTCCTTTTCTTCACCGTTCGTATATACAGCATACACTTTTAACTTTTGGGACTTACCTACTCCAAGAACAATTTCTTGCTCGGTAGCTTCCAAGTGATCTAATGTTGCATGACTAGCAGAACCCGGAGAGCCAGCATCAGGAGTGGTTTGTGTAAATTCAATTTTTCCAATGTGATAAGCCAATGGCATGTTATCTGCGTCATACAAGATAGTCATAGGATAATAAGTACCTGGTTGAGTTAACCCGGATCCATATCCTCTTGAATCATCATATAGACTAGACGTGGTAATGAAATCTGCCCATTTATAACGAGAAACATCGGGTTTAACGCCCCCATAGCTAGAAACGCCAATTCGTCTAAAGTTATCTGCCACATCTTTTGGTAGTTCATCTATATTCACATAAGTTACGAAGCCTCTCTCGTTAAGCTTGTACTCTATCCCTTTTGTTAATTCGACAATTTCCTTACCATCTGATCGAGCAGCTGCATTGCTAACACCCGGTAATACACTGAATACTGCTGCAAATAACATCAACATAATAATTGCTTTTTTCAATTGAATTCACTCCTACAGGTATTATGTCTCATAGACTAGAACGATCTGACTATATCATAAAACTGGTAAATTTTATATTTAAATTTGCTGTGAATTTCTATTGAAGGCCATAGATGAATGAGTTGTTATTTTTTCAAGGAGAAACATACCGTGAACTCGTTATAGCTGTACTATTTGCCCTCAATAATACCTTTGAGAACAGGAGCGTCATAAAATCAGTTATAATAAAGCCGTGGAAACGCAACCAATCAGCGGGAGATCATTGTCACTCCCAGCATACGTTCAATAGAAAGGAGATTTTCTTTGTTGAACCTGCACTTTAAAGCGGCGTGGAGCAGCGAAAAATGGGATAAAGCCCTGACCATCTGGGAGAACGCGTCGATATCGATATTGGACATTCGCCATCGCTTAATCGAGGGACAAACGTCATTGCAGGAATTCAAGCTGCCAGCCCATGCGTTCTTATTCGCTCTTAATGGTCCGGGTATCCTGCGTCTTGGCGAAATTGCCTACGAGATGGAACGATTCGCCATGCTTCATCTGTGCAAAGGTACAAAAATCTCGATCGATGCGCTGGGAGGATGGCTTGATTTTTATCTGATCCTATATCAACCTTCCTATAATGCTTCCACCTTTACTAGCGGAAGAAACATAGAGAGCAACCCGCTACTTTATCCCCTTGCTGTTAGTGTGAGCAATCCGCTTTTCTACGCGAATTGCTTCCGCAGCATGCATGATCAGTGGCAACATGCATCAAACCATCGGCAACTCCATGCAAAAAGTGGTTTTTATCAGCTCGTCGAGCAATTAAGCATCGATTGCAAGCATGACCACATCGCTGCATTGCCGTTAGATATCGTTCAGAACGCGATTGCGTTCATGGGTCAGAATTATCACCTGTCATTAACAATACAGGGCATCGCCGAATCGTTCGGCATCAGCAGTAGTCAGCTGAATCGGCTTTTTAAGCAGAAATTGAATGTAGGGCCGCTCGAATATTTGAAAGAACTGCGCATTCAGGCGGCAAAGCGATACTTGGAATTATATCCGGTCAGCTTAAAAGAAGTAGCCAGCGCCACAGGCATTTGCGATGAGTTCTACTTGAGCCGCCTGATCAAGCAGCGATTTAATAGGACAGCCGAGCAGCTGAAGCAAAAATTTACAAGCCGGATGCGCGATATGTACATGGAACAAGAAGATCAATTCCCTTATACTCATTCATTGAGTGAGAATAATTATCATTATCAAAATAAGGGAGAACAGATCATGTTGAACAAATGGAAAAGCAAGCTGCTACTCACCGGTGCGCTCAGTGTCATGCTCACCGTAACTGCTTGCGGAAACAATACTGGCGCCAACAACGCGCAAACTAACAAAATACCAGAGGAAAGCTCTCCGTCCGCAGAAACGCGCATTGTAACTACAGAAATGGGAAATGTCGAAATACCGATCCATCCTCAGCGTATCATTATACCTTACCAGCAGGGAGATCTGCTTGCGCTTGGTATTAAACCAGTCGGTACTTCTTTCAATGATGATGCCGTGTTCCAAGAGGAGATGGGGGATACGGCGATTGGGATTCCATGGGAGACTGATCTAGAGGCGATTATGGCATTGGAGCCGGACTTAATTATTTATACCAATGAGGAAGATTACGATAAGCTCAGCTTGATCGCGCCGACTGTCATCATTCCTAAGCTTTACAGCCTGAACCCGCTGGAGCGCCTCACCTTGCTAGCCGACCTGGTTGGTAAAGCAGAAAAAGCAGAAGAATTAATTGCGCAATTTCATAAAAAAGTAGCGGATAGCAAATTAAAGCTGGAGCAGGGCGGGCTAATGGACAAGACTGTCGCTCTAATTGAATTCAATGAACCCGGCAGCGTCTTTATTTACGGCAATAAATATGGACGAGGCGGAGAATTGCTTTACAATTACCTAGGGATAAAGGCGCCTCAAAAAGTGATTGACGACATTATTGAGCATCCCAAAGATCCACGTTATTTGGAAGTTTCTAAAGAAGTCATGGCTGATTACCAAGGTGATTTTATTTTCTCGGACAAGAATTGGCTTAAGATGGAGAACGATCCGATCTGGAAAAGTCTAACGGCAGTTAAAGAAGGAAAAGTGATTCAGACCAACTCCGGGATGTTCTGGTTCAATGATATTTTGTCATTGAATGCCCAATTAGAATTTATTACGGAGCAGCTGCTGGAACACGCGAAGAAGTAATGGGGAAAGGACTCTCGCATATGCCTTCAACTCACTCTAAAGCCGATCGCCATAGGGGCGGTCGGCATTTCTCGCTATATATGCTGCTTGGAGCTGGTCTACTTCTACTGGGTATGGCAGCCTCTATTTCATTAGGTGCAGCAAGGATAAATATCGCAACTGCCTGGCAGGCGCTGTTCCAGTATAATCATGATTTCAGCGAGCATCAGGTTATTAGGTTCCTACGGCTGCCGCGCACGATCGCCGATATTATCGTTGGTGCAAGTCTAGCTGTCTGCGGTGCGGTTATGCAGGGGTCGACGCGCAATCCACTAGCTGATTCCGGTTTAATGGGTATCAGTTCCGGCGCTGCTTTCGGCATGGCGGTTTGCTTCGCCATTTTCCCAAACTCGCCCTACATGATCAACATTCTCTATTCCTGCATGGGTGCTTCTATCGCTACTTTGCTAACGTATACGATTGCCTCTGTCGGAGCACGCGGTATGACACCACAGCGGCTTGTACTAGCAGGGATGTCGATTTCGATGCTGTTCGGAGCGCTCACAACTGTAATTGTAATCAAGTATCGCATTGGCAAAAGCATGCTCCATTGGTCATCGGGCTCTACAGCAAGCGCTGGATGGGTAGAGCTTGCGGTCGTCACACCTCTCTTCCTTGCCAGTATTGCTGTAGCTATATCCATTTCGCGTTCGATAACGATGCTAAGCATGGGCGAGGAAGTTGCATCAGGGCTTGGGCTACATACGAAAAAAACGCGTCTTATGGCTACCTTAATTATACTTGTACTGACTGGACTCGCCGTTGTCATCGTAGGGCCAATTGGATTTGTCGGGCTTATTATCCCGCATGCTGTGCGATTCTTGATCGGCGTCGACTATCGTTATATCATTCCGATGTCCGCTTTGTACGGCGCTGCGTTTCTCTTAATTGCTGATATATTTGGCCGACTGTATAACCGGCCGAGTGAAACGCCGCTCGGTATTATTTTCGCAATCGTAGGCGTTCCCTTCTTTCTGTATATCTCTCGCAAGATCAGGAGGGATGGGGTATGAGGCGCTCGACCTTAAATGGGCTCTGGATAAATCTCATCATGGCAGCCTTGTTGCTAATTATGACGCTCATCAGCCTAACAACGGGTAAGATGGGTCTGTCAATTGGGGAGATTCTAGATGTGTTCCTTGGAATGGGCACTGGACGCAATGAGGCAATCATCTATCATTTTCGCATGCCTCGCATCGTGCTGGCGATTCTGGTCGGCATTGGCATGGGGCTCTCAGGGGCGGTTATGCAGACGTTGCTGCGAAATGACATGGCGAGCCCCGGAACTCTCGGTATCAGTGCGGGCTCCGGACTGTTCGTCATGCTCGTTATCACGGGCTTTCAGATTACGTCTCTGGCAAGCCACTTTTTGCTGCCTGCGCTTGCCTTTATCGGCGGAATTACCGCAGCGCTGATCATCTTCTTGCTTGCTTATCGACATCGCACTGATCTGTCGCCGACTAGCCTGATTATGACAGGGGTTGCCGCCGGCACGGGCTATAACGCGCTTTCGTTAATGATTACGCTTAAGATGGATGAATATCAAATGGAGTTTGCCTTGCGGTGGAGTGAAGGCAGCTTATGGGGAGATAAATGGGACTTCATTGGCATCATGCTGCCGCCGATTGTGCTGATCTCGCTCTACATATACAAACAATATCGCAGTCTCAATGTGTTCGCGCTCGGTGCGCCTATGGCCAAAAGTCTGGGAATGCGTGTCCGCTTCAAATTTATAACGCTAGCTATCGCTGCGGTCACGCTATCGTCAGTCAGTGTCGCCTTCGGTGGAAGCTTTTTCTTCGTCGGACTGATTGCTCCGCACATTGCCCGCCGCATTTGCGGCAGTAATCATGGCATATTCTTGCCCGTGTCCGCTCTCGCAGGTGCCTTGCTTGTACTCACAGCGGATACGCTTGTTCGCTCCACCTTTCCGACATTCGGTGTCCCCACTGGGGTCATTATCACCTTGATCAGCGCGCCGTATTTCTTGTATTTGCTTACGAGGGCCAGATAGTTGCAGCCAGCTTTCATCATGGTGGTGGGTTAGGAATGCGTGAATTGCTAGTGTCACACCGAAATGGGCTTTCGCATAGGATAAATCAAGTTCCAACTGGAGGTCTGCATGATGAACATCCCAAGCGCGGTTCAGCCCAAGCTGACGCCGATTTATCAATGTCATTCCAAGGTTCGCGAAGTGCTGCGTTCGGTGAATGACCATCTTCATCAGTTATGCGGCAAGTATGCTGATCGGCTAGTGAAAGTCGAGACGGTAGATGGTGATGTCTTCGAGGGGCACATCGTTCATTGCGACAGAGGCATACTCTATCTAAATCTGTCCAACGAGGGCTACGTCCGCGCTTTTTTTCCAGGATTCCCAAACCCCAATGCTAAAAGTAATGTCGTACTGCCTCTGGTGCTATTTAATCTTCTCGCGATTTCGCTACTTTAAGAACGAAGGCCATTTAATTAGATAGGAGTGATCCATTTGGCCATTGTACCTCCTCCTGGACCACCGGGCGGGCCAGGATCGCCATTCGGTCCGTCTGGCGGACCTCAACCGCCAGCTTCTCCTCCGCCACAAGCCATTCCACCTAAGCCTCTTTCAGCTACTCTTGCCGTCGATCCGGGAGCTATTTCAGGTTGCCTGTTTCGCTACACTTACATTTGGCCGCGAGGAGGAGCCGGCTTCTGGTTCTACCCCGTTTTCGTCGGCCGCACGTCTGTCTCGGGCTTTCGATGGAACGGTTTTTTCTGGATGTTCTCCGGCTTGGATCTCCAACGAATTGAGTCGTTCTCCTGTTTCTAACCAGCCACACAGCAAAAACCGGACATTACCGCCTAAATGGAGGTAATGTCCGGTTTTTGTGGTTAGCTATTGAAGACCGGAACGCCTTGCCGCCTATTTCGCAAAGCGATGGCTCCCAACCGTATCGATAACGGTAAGACTGGACCAGAATTCTCCTTTGGACACTTTAGGGTTAAAGAAGTAGACGGCGTCCTCCACGTTGTTTTTGCCGTTCAATGCGTCTTTGGCGGCACGCAGCGCATCGGCTTTCGGCACGCTTTTATCAAGTAGCCCGTTATGCGCCGGAGGAAACTGCTTGCCGGAGTAGATTACATCCCGGATTGTATCGGGAAACCGGGAGTCCTTCACCCTATTCAGAATGACATTGGCAACCGCCAACTGGCTGTCATAAGATTCTTGCCCAGCCTCTACCTGAGTAATCTTGGCCAGCAGCAAAAGATCCTTCTCGGTGAATGGAGCTGCTTTATTGCTCAGAATCGAGGGAACGACGACGCGAAGCTTCGTTCCTGCTTTTATAGCGTCTTCTGCGGTTAGACCGTTGCGAGCCAGTAGCTTGCGATTGCTGCTGTCCACTTGACGACTAATTTCCGTCAAGTCCACTTCTTCCGTCACTACGGCAAGTGGAACGGACTCCAGCGAAACGGTCTGGGTCTTCTTCTCCCAGGCCATCTTAGCGTGCAGCATCTCTACAGCCTCGCGAAGAGGAACGTAAAGCTTTCCGTCTACTTGAAACGGTAACGCTTCCATCAAGTATCGCTCGTCGTTGAAATAGACAACCGGAACGCTATCGCCCAGAACGATGCGATCTCCGTGGGCCGAGCTCACCGTTGCTTCATCGTTTTTGGCGTCCCAGCGGACTTTTGCCCCGAATAGTTTGGCCAATAACGTGACAGGTACATACAGCCTATCCGCCTTTACTTTCACGGAATCCGTCAGCTTAACGTCTTTTCCGTCCAATTTGATTTTTATTTGATCCGCTAAACTTGCTTTTTCTTCAGCAGCCGTAGCCGCAAGCGGTAAGCTTACTGCCAACAGCAGTGCCCAGAATGCTATAAATATAGGCTTGCCAATCCGCTTATTGATCTTATATCCCAGACTCATATCGGACTCCTTTGACAAACTTTGCTTTTCCCAGCGTAGCGGAATCGTAAGAATCTGTAAAGTTTTATGAGAGTTATTTCATTTTCAGCCGGTGTACGAGTAACTGATATAGCCCGTCTACTAATCGCTGAGCAAAAACAGCCCACTCGAGTAACCGAGTGAGCTGCTTGCCATTATAACGCTGTCACATTACCAGTTGTTGCCCGAAACTCTTGTGACTTTAAAGTTCGGGTTTTTGTCTTCGCCATAAATGGCTTTGACACCAGGGTTATTAATCTTCACGTTCGTAAAGCTTGCTCCACCGTATGCTGGTCCTTGCCCTTGTTCTGCACTGGCAACGATTTTGATACCGTATCGAGTTGGATTGTTAATGTTGACGTTCTCGATACGAACGTTCTGCATGACAAGGTTTTCTGGTGATTTGGATTGGAACATTAGACCAAAGTAGACTGAATTATTAATATCCACGTTTTTAACCAAAATATTTTTGAAAACCCTATCTCCTCCGAAGAACCAGATAGCTCCGAAGTTCTGATAGTCGTTGATCTTGTCATCCGCTCCGACGCTGGTCCAGAAATCTCCGCCCGTGCGGTCTAGAGTGATGCCATCGAATACCGTGTCTACATCGCCAAAGCCTAAGGTATTGTAACCGAAGCTCAAGCTACTGATCGTAAGACCCGGATATGTCAGCGTATCTGCAGCGTAAAGGTTCTGGAACAAGTTGTTCGAACCGCCATAAGCAGCAAAAGCTGCAGCGCGTCTTACGGCAACTGCCGTAAGGTTAGTGAACTTATTGCCTACGTTGTATGAACCGCCGGAATCAACTGCACTGAACTCTGCGAAGGAATCATCACCAGTTCCCCTTGCATAGTTGTTGTCGATCACGTTGTTGTTGGAACCATTGGTCATGTTGATTCCATCCGCGAACATGTTTTTAATCCGGTTGTCTTTGAACGTATTGTTAGAAGCGCCGACGCCCCAATACAAGCAGACGAAATGCTCTGACCAAACGTTCTGAATCGTTACGTTCTGCATGCCGTTACCATCGATGAATTTACCAGGTCCGTCTACGCGGTACTGATAGTTGCCCCAAGCGGACAAGTCCTTGATGGTAGATCCGTTCGCAGACGAAGCGATATTAAAGCCGACATCCGTATTAGATTGGGATTGTGGGGCTGTCAGCTTCGTGTGCCATGGACCCGCGCCGATGATTTCGGTTGCACGGCCGTAAATAAAGATTTTGCTATTAATCGTCCAAGTGCCGGCAGGAATGAAAATCCCTTTTTTAGTTGCGTCTTGTCTGAACTCATTCAGTGCTTGCTCGATTGATTTCGAAGCCGAAACCTCTACGTACTTGCTTGGATCGGGGTTAGAGGCCGCTGGTGCGACGTTTTCCGTTTCGATCATGTCTACGTAGATCCAAGAGACGTCACCGGCGTCTTTTTGGATTTTGATCTTCGTTCCCGCCGGATAGACTTGGTCGAGCATCAACTGGGAATCTTCATACAGCCAGTAAGCTTTCGTACCCGTATTATCATAACCGAGTCGTCCAAGCGTAGAAGGCGTTGCATACACGTAAGAGAATTTGGAGGAAACATTGAATTTACCTTTGCTTACTCCATTGGCATAAATACTGACGGTTCCCGTCGTATTTTCCGCTACGGCATTACGCAAGACGAATGCGTTAGCTGGGGCGGTCAGCGTAAACTCAACGTATTGGCCATTTGTGTCTAGATATACAGCGGAACGTCCGGAAGCTTCGCCGGCAAAGTCGCCAGGAGTGAAGTTCGGAGCTAATCTTGTTCCATTCGTAGCGTTGGTAGGTAGCTCTGCCTCAATTACGGTAAAAGGCATGTTAGCGCCACGTCCGGAATAAAGGCTTGTCGTGCTTGTGTTGTTCGCTTGCTTGATACTGACCTCGTTCGCATCGACCGCAACTGTCGTAGTCACCGTGTAACTGCCATTAACAGCTGTCCACGTTCCTAGGCTGACATTGACGGATTGGCCTGGTGTTAATACACCGTTATAGGAACCATTCAAGGTCTGAACAGTTGCGCCGGCAGCGGTCTTAAGAACCAAGGAGACAGCATGAGCGCCGCCTGCGGAAGCGATGTTGCCTTGATTACTTAAGTTGACCGTAAAGGTGACCGTATTGCCTGCGCTTGGATTGCTTGGGTTCCATGTTGCCGTTGTGATCAAGTCGGAGCTTGGCACAGGAGCGACAATAAGCGACGACGTACTCGTAAAGGAGTTGTTCGCTTTGTTCTGCTCGATGATTGCGTTGCTCTCGTCAACCTTGGAGCTGACGGCGTATGTTGCCGCATTAATGGCTCCGATGTTCAGAGATACCGTTGTCAATTGACCAGCTGTAAGCGCAATCACCGGAGCGGTGCCTGCCAGTTGGTTGTTCAGATAGAAGTTGACAGTAGAGGCAGGAGAGCTGGCGGTCCCGATGTTCGATACGTTTGCGTTAAGTGTAATCGGACTCGTTTCGAGTGGAGAAGAAGGAGTCCAGGACATACCCGTGATCGTTAGGTCTGGGTTCGGTGCAGGTGTGCCATAAACTTGGAATTCTGCGACTTGACCAGCCGGAGCACCCGAGTTGGACGTTATGTTCAGCTGCAGACGTTTTACCGTGGCCGTAACCGGAATCGTGACGGAGTTACCGTTAGCCGGATTGAACGTATACGTTTGCGCTGAAACCAAGTTACTGAAAGCTGTTGTATTCTGGTCGTGGCCGAAAACCTGAATAGTTTGGGTCCGCGTCGACCAAGCCGAAGCCGGGTTCAATTTCAGTACTATGGAGGTGATATTATGATTGGCTAACAGGTCGAGCGTCAGTTGGCTTGGATTTCCGCCACCTTCCCAGTAAGTGTTGGTGTCGTTGTCGTTGGCGTTCGTGGCTACGAACGTGAACGTGGAGGAAGATGCGGTAATCGGTTTGCCAGGAGCAATGTTGATGCCGCCCGGTGATGGTGTTGGTGTAGGCGTTGGAGTAGGCGTTGGTGTAGGTGTAGGTGTTGGTGTAGGTGTAGGTGTTGGTGTAGGTGTTGGAGTAGGCGTTGGTGTAGGTGTTGGAGTAGGCGTTGGTGTAGGTGTAGGTGTAGGTGTAGGTGTAGGTGTAGGCGTCGCTGCTGTTGGGTCTAAAACAATTTGGTCAAGGTTAACGTTGGCTGTGTCACCCGAGTCGAATTTGTACGCGATCGTGTTATTGCCAGCATTCAACGTAATATTCTCAACCTTATTGCTCCAGGTGTCCCAATTCGCCAAGCTAGGTAAAGAGGATTGGCGGATTTTCGTTCCGTTGACGTAGAGGCTTATCGTCCTTGCGTTGCCGTTCGCATTACCGTATTTCAGTGTCGCATTGTAGTTTCCTGCAGCTGCTACGTTAACCGTGAAGGTCGTTGTCGCACCTTGCGTCCAGTATCCGTCGACGAATCCCGTCCCTGAATATCCGGTATGGTCCGTGTTTACTTTCGCTCCCCCAGACAATGCTGCGGATTCGGCTTGGTAATCGTTCGAAGGAGAAGGTGTTGGTGTCGGTGAAGGCGTCGGAGTCGGTGAGGCCGTGCCATAAATTTCGAATTCAGATAATTGCCCGGCTGGCCAGCCTGTATTCGCCGTGATGTTCAGACGAACGTAACGCGTGCTCGTAGCGGTAAAATTGATTGTGACGGAATTGTTCGCAACCGTAGGGTTAAATACATAACCAGTGGAGCCTACGATGTCCGTGAACGTTGAGCCGTTTGTACTGCCTTGAACGGCCAGCGTTTGCGTCCGCGTTTCCCACCCGGCAGGGATTTTCAGCACGATCTGATCGATGTTCGTATTTGCGCCAAGATCGACCTGAATCCATTGAGGGAACGAGTTATTCGTGCTTTCCCAGTACGTGCCTTGATTGCTGTCTTTTACATTATTCGGCGTGTAAACGTCGGCATAGCCGCTAGCCGTAATGGTTTTGCCAAGCGTGAGATTAGTTCCGCCTGCAGCTGAAGTCGAGGAAGGATACAACGTAAGCTGGGCTAGAAGTGTAACGAATGCTAAGAACATAATGACGATGGGGTTCCTTTTCAGCGATTCGTTTATTGATAACATAAACAACCTCCTGGTAAGATATTTTACTACATTAATGCGCTTTCATTTTTCCGCAAGGCTGTATGCCTTTTCTTATAACCTCCTTTACTGTGTATTTTGTGAGTCTCATCCAATCATCAAAATCTCTTGAAGTGAACTTAGCATATTCCAGTTGTATTTCTACCTAAAGATGTATTACTACGCATATCGTGTGTAATTATATTGAGAAAAAAACGCTGTGAACGCTCAAAACCAAGGCTGAAGATATATTTATGACATATGGAAGAAGATTCAATTATAATAGATAAAATATATGCCTTTTCGACATATTCACGCCAATTAATGCAAATCCAATAAGAATATATTGTGATATGAGGAGCACCTAACTAATGAATTCTGAGCAGACAACACACCGCCTCTTATATCCAGATGGAAGGACGAAATACGAGGGGGGTTGGAACAATAACCAAGAAAATGGCTTCGGCCGACTCTACTATGATAATGGAAGCTTAAATTACGAGGGGCAATGGCTGAACGGTCGTATGCAAGGATCAGGAAAATGGTATCGTCCGAACGGCAAGCTACAATACGAAGGTCTATTTCTAGATAATCTTCCTCATGGGGAAATTATTGAATATCGCGAAACCGGGAACCGACTGTACATGGGTACGATTGAGCGGGGCGTTTTGAACGGACACGGAACGATTTTCTATGATACAGGAGTCATTTGCTACGAAGGTATGTTTAGCAACGGCCTGATGAACGGAATCGGCAAGTCCTATGATCGTAGTGGAAAGCTAGTGTATGAGGGTCCTTATAGGAATGGAAAAATAAACAGCTCAGGGGCCAAAATAAAGCGGATTTTCTCGGTTTTGGTCATTCTCTTTGTCGTAATCGCATTAGGCTACAAATTCTATCCCGATATTCAGGGTGTACTCGGTCAAGGGGAATCCCATAAAGCGATACGCGCAGCTAAAAAGATCATGGAAAAAAATCTGGACAGCCCCTCATCGGCGAAGTGGGTATCCAGCGATATTGTCGATCAAAGCGACCCTTACTATATGATTCATCTCGTCGTTGAAGCGAAAAACAGCTACGGTGTAACTGTTAAGACGAGCGCACTTGTGTCCGTTACAATGGGATCGGGTAACGAGTTTACTTACAATCAACTCACTTCGATATCGGAGTCTAGCGATCCGCCGCAAGACTTTGAGATTCTAATAATGAAGCAATTTAACCAATGGCCGGGTTTTGTTAGCTTAAAGAACGACCGCAATGTGAAAGATGGGACAGCTTTTAAGGACTCAGAAGCGAATAAAGCCTCTGAAGAAAGTGACGTTGGCGTGCTCGTGCCCGATGTGAAAAAAGCTGCGGAAGAGAAGAGTAGTATTCCTCTTCAAGATTCGCTTGTACGCGGTGGCGGCGGATCTTTAGCTATGGTAGACTGGCAGCGATTTGACGACCCTGATGTCGTGCTTCCGCTCACTTTCGGTAACACCGAACTGGAGCTCGTTATCGGCATGGATCACCCGAATGGGATGAAGAAGCTTATCCGAAATCCTCAGGACGGTACAATACGTACTCTAGATAATGATTTTTCTGGAAGTGGCTTTGATGACTATGGAACGCTTATGGACGATTATCGTGTACAGGCGGGAACCTATGACTTTGACGGCGACGGTGTTGATGAGTTGTGGATCGCTAGCGGTAATTTAATATCTGAAGCTACCATTACGGTGTATGCCTATAAAGAAGCTAAAAATCTAAAAAATGACGTTCCGTTCGAAGAGAAGCTCGTTGCGAAGGGACAAATTGCATTTATTTTTGAAAATAACCAAGTACAGGTTCCGATTGGCTCTGCCGGCGTGGATCATGGCTATGTGTATAAGAATAATAAATTTACGGAAGTTGTTTACTAGAATAAAATTAATCTGATACTTAAAGTGAAACAAATTTTTGTTCTGTTTTCTTTAGAAATTTTGATCTTTCCTCTAAGCTTCGATTTGCCATTGCGGTGTAGTTGTACCAGCGGAGCTTATGGAATCCCATCTTCCGAAAAGTACCACGAAATAAAATCTTAGTAACAGGGTTGCCAAAAATCCATCTATAGAAGAAGTTTGGTGTAGCCATCACCGTAAGCAAAGAAACGCCTTTAAGTTTAGTAAGCTTGTTTACAAAAGGACGACCAGGCTTAGGCTCTTCGTAAATAATACCTTTAGCGAATACCTTATCAATAAACCCTTTTGTCATAGCTGGCATAGCTTCCCACCAAATAGGGAAAATGAAGATGATATGATCCGCTGCCATAAGACGGCTTTGGTATTCCATAGCCAACGGGTCTATCGTCTTCTTTTTGCGCCATGCGGCAAGCTCTTGTGCGGACATAACCGGATTAAATTGGTCCGCATGTAAATCAATCAAATCTATTTGATGCCCAGCCGAGGTGAGTCCTCGTTTGGTGGCAGCAAGTAGAGCTGCTGCGTAGCTTCTTTGATGAGGAATATTTTCGGATGCTTCAGCGCCGTATGGATGGTCAAAAATGATAAGAACATTCATGTGTTTTCCTCCTGTTCAATATTTCTTAGTTGTCGTTAAAGTTGATTATGGATGACGTTTAAAATCTAAGATTAACTGTGCCATTTCTTCTTCGCTTTCGGCCATGCCGCTACTCACCCATTCAATAAGAAGCTTGAACAATCCACCAGTGAAAAAATACTGCATATAGCGAGATTGCTTTTTCGAAAGGTCTTCATCCTGAACGACCTTATTAAATATGACCTGAATATAAGTATCAAAACGATCAAGAAGTAAAAAAGATATTTTAGATCTTATAAGACTATCGATCAGGACATGCTCCTTCTTAAAGTAAGAAAAAAACTGTTTGGCAAACAAATACGTATCCATCTCAGTTAAATCCTTAACATCCTCCAGATAAATTCCAAATAACCGGTCCAGATATTCACTTATAATGCTTTCTTTGGAGTTATAATTTCGATAATAAGCCATTCGAGACACGCCTGCTTTTCTGGTGATTTCCGATACGGAAATATGATGAAAGCTTTTGGTCTCCATTAAAATAATAAGGGCTTGAAAAATACATTCTTTGACCAGTTCATTTGGTGAGTTAGGTGAACTATTCAATGAGTGCCCCCTTATAAATGACGTCAAATGCACGTGCTGGAAATTACACTGACCAATGAAAGTAATATCCCCTTACACATTGCCTTATCATACGTTGTTACATCTGTAACGTCATAGTGGCATTTTAAGAATAGTTAATGTCCCTAGCACTTTCAATAGGGTTGGCCGCTAGTGTGACAAAACAGCCCTTTTTGTATCAGAGGAGAAAAAATATGAAGGGTTAAGGAGATGTTGCTATGACGGTTGTCACAACTAATTTTGCAGTAGTTAAATTACCGATTA
The DNA here is from genome assembly GCF_004295585.1 of Cohnella abietis. Taxonomy (NCBI): domain Bacteria; kingdom Bacillati; phylum Bacillota; class Bacilli; order Caryophanales; family Paenibacillaceae; genus Cohnella; species Cohnella abietis. The sequence continues at coordinate 395,596 of NZ_AP019400.1, forward strand.
AGGATCTGGAGGCTTCAGCTCGATGGTATCAGGATGTTATGGGAATCCCTTTTACCTTTGATTTTAAACCTGGGGATAACGAGGCCTGGTTAGACGTCGGAGGGATAGGATTAGGGCTAATCCGATGTCCTAACGTTCCAATGCTAGAGCCAGATGTACTACTTGCCAAGTGGAGGATACAGCTTCGAGCTTCGAGATCCGGACGGGCATCTATCTAGCTTATGGGGAGGATGGCTATCGGCTGAGGACGAGGCTGCGAATAAGTAACAATGTCCCATTTAAATCGGAGACGATGAGAATTGAAAGGCATGAGAAAATACAGAGCTTTGTGGGCTAACCGCCATTGCTCTGTATTTTTTATTTGCCAGGTAAACACCATATCATGGTAATGTTGTTAGTGACCTTTATTACAGGAGGTAATCGCTTTGAATCCAATAACGATTAGAAAAGCAAAAACTGATGATGTTATTGAGCTTTCCGAATTGTTCTATGAATTTATTGGAGTAGGATCGGATTTAACTGCTATGAAAATCCAAATTGAAATAACATCTAATAACCCCAATTATTATGTTGCAGTTGCGTGTGATGGGAATAGAGTTGTCGGGACAGCAATGGGCATAGTTTGCTATGATTTAGTTGGAAATTGCAATCCATTTATGTTGGCTGAGAACGTGGTTGTTTCCTCTGAGTATCAGGGCCGAGGTATAGGGAAGTTACTGATGCAGGCTCTTGAAGACTTTGGACAAATGAATCAATGTAATTATGTCATTCTTGTATCGGGAAGCAAGCGCGAAACAGCTCATAAATTTTATGAGTCAATTGGTTATTCTCCGGACCATAAAGGATTCAAAAAACGTTTGAAGCAGCAAATATAACAATATCGATAAGAGTATAAATAAATCGTGGGGGTCATACATATGAAAATCGAAGTGGAAGGTGTCTCCGAAATTGTACTCGAAGTAAAATCAATGAATCGTGCTGTTGAGTTTTGGACAAAAACATTAGGTTTTCCGATTGTCGAGCAGTGGGGATACGAAGAAAGGCAATTTACCAATAATGCTGACAATGTATGGGCCACTTGGCTCTACATTGGAGGGAACACAAGATTAGGGCTGTGGCTGCCTAGAGAATTTTCGGAAGAAGATTTAGTAAATAAAGAAATGCCTGTTTCACGGTGGAACGGTTTTTACGATGAAGGCGGGATTCATGTCCACTTTGCTTTACATATAAAAATAGAGAGCTTTGAGAGTGCGATATCCATACTTAAAGAGGAGGGAGTAGACATAAAAATAGTTAAGGATAGTAATGAAAGAAGACTCTACTTTAAAGATACTGAGGATAACGTAGTGGAGTTTTATACTTTGGATATGAAAAAGGATTATCTAAAGAGAATTATCTAATAGAATAAACTAATCAGTAGCATCAGAAAATATGTTGAAAGTTGTATTATTTTGTTAGATTATGGATTGTAAAAAAACGGAATTGGAAGTAGAATTACGGTATTAAATTAACCTGTGGTAATAAATAACATGAAAAGGTGGAATAAAACACGTGCCAACTAGCGCAGAGATTCGAGCAAGAGCTAGAGCAAGCTTGTCAGGTAAATGGACACCTGCGGTACTTCATTTCTTATTGTATTATGTGGTTATTTTCGCAATCGGATTATTTAGCTTAATTCCATTCATTGGCTGGATTGCGAGTTTGTTGTTGACAGGGGCTTTGACATACGGAGTTATGGCTTTCTATTTGGCGCTTTCTCGTGGCGAAATTGCATCTACAGAAACGTTATTTAGTGGATTTTCAAGATTCGTTGAAACCTTTGTACTCTCCTTACTGGTTGGTATCTTTACGCTTTTATGGTCGTTACTGCTTATTATTCCGGGTATTATCGCTGCCCTCAGTTATTCTCAAGCTTATTTCATATTAAAAGATAATCCAGGAATCGGGGGACTTGAAGCGATTCGTCGTAGCAAGGCGCTGATGGTTGGACACAAGGGCAGGCTGTTTGTACTGTATCTTACGTTCATCGGGTGGTTTTTACTGGCAGGTATTACATTTGGAATCGGTTATTTATGGCTTGCTCCTTATATTTATACCTCATTGGGGCACTTTTATAATGATCTCATCAATCGTTCAGCTTCCGTATCGCCTCCGCCTAGTCCTTATGGTAACGATCCTTATGCGGGCATTATTGTTTAAGGTGAGCATGGAATATCGTTATAAGGATTATGTTATTAGTGATGATCGAGGACGAATTCACATACCAACAGTATTAGATTTCTTAGCTACAAGTTACTGGGCAAATAGAAGACCCGCTGAGAAAATCGAGAAATCTATTGAGAACTCTATTTGCTATGGCGTGTATGACAGAGATAAAATGATCGCATTTGCAAGGGTCATTACTGATGGAGCTACTATGTATTATTTATGTGACATTTTTGTCATAGAAGAATACCGCGGACAGGGTATCTCTAAGCGACTTGTAGAGGTCATAACAAATGCCCCAGAGTTCGAGTGGATGACAGGGGTATTAGGCACTAAAGATGCTCATAGCCTATATGAGAAGTATGGTTTTGAGAGTGATAAGGAAAGGTTTATGAAGCGACTACCACAGGCTCGAAAGCTCTAAAATTCATTCGAATAGTCGACAACTGAAGAGCAAGCAGGGTTCAGCCACAGCGAGGTTACTCGCTACTCAGCTTCCCTTGCTTGCTCTTGTTTTTCATTGAATCTATTGGTAGTCATCATGGTAAATAAATGTGGGGATAACCATTCCACTCAGTAGTTAACCCTTCACCAAGTTTTCTACAATGAGCTTAAATTGCTTCTCTGTAAGATCCACTTTCCCTGATGCTGTTACATGATAGTGTATATCTTGATTCTCGTCATACCAGACAGCTTCATAGCTCTTTGAACCAAGCATGCTGGCTTTAGCAAATATGGCTTCTGTCCCGCCAAAAGTCATTGTTTCCTGTGTAAATTCAGATGAGAAGGCAATCTCCATTCCGATCATATTTTTCATTGCCTGAATACGAAGGTTCATTGAGTCCTTCTCGTATTCAAGCTCCGATATATTCGCTTCTGACCACTTCGCTTCTTCTACGAATAAGTTCAGATTCTGCTCAGCCGAGGCCCTCTGTTGGAATAGCTCAAGTAGCCTAGCATGCTCTGCTGAAGTCCGATCGTCATACTCGTTAGGAAGAATAGGCATGACACTGCCATATTTGAATTTAAACCCGTCAGGAAGATTCGTTGGCTCTTTAATAATAGGTGCAGAAGTGCGAAGTAAGAGCTCCTTAAAATCGTTATAGGAAGTGAATATATTAGTATCATGGAGAAACTGTATATTAGGGTTTGAGCCACTGTTTCTCACGTAATAGGCTAGCACTTGTCCAGACTTAACTAATTCCAGCACCTGATCCCTATAAGTCGGTTTAGGCGCAGAATTCTCCTTCTCGTACGGTGTAATTTTAGCTTCTTGATCAAGAACAACGGATTGTATTTTTACATCTCCAGCATGATTACGAATTTGAATGAATTCACTCGCGGCATATACGGATGCGGATGCCAATAGCACAATGAATAGAACAGTCATATAGACCGTTAATCGTTTAGCTGGTCGGAAGCTCCGGTTTACTCCTCCAGATTGCAATGGAACAATTCGAGTCATGATAGAGTCGATTACATTGATTTCTTCAATTTGATGATCAGATATAGAGTGGTGCTTTAAGTTTTTAACTGAATCGGTTCCTTCTCCTCGTCCCATAACATATCCTCCTGCCATTGCTCCATTTTTTTCTTAACCTTTTCCTTAATCCTGTTTACTCTCTTCTTGGCGGCTTCAGGTTTGCACCCCATAATTTCACCCAACTCTTCGTAGGTCCGTTCCTCAAAAATACGAAGTATGAGTAAGGAACGGTTGTCTGGAGACAGCGCAGTCAATGCAAACCCTAATTGCGGACTGAATAGTCGCTTATCCATGGCCTGCTCTGGACCTTCTGTGGTCACTTCAGGACTAAACAATCTTGGCAGCAGAAGACGTTGATATTTTCGCTTACGTAGCAGGTTTAGACAATGACGATATGCAATTTTGTATAACCATGAAGAGAAATTAACGGTGTGCTTGTATTGCATAATGGACTCGAAAGCTTTAATAAAAATATCTTGGACGGCATCTTCCGCATCCTGTCGATTTCCTAATATCCGCAAGCAATATCGGTAAATCGGTTGCTGATAATTCTTAACGACCTCAGCATATTGAATGGCGTGACCGTTCTGTATCTGAGCAATTAATTGTTCTATTTTGTGGTCTTCCGATGAGTTCTCCTCCCTTCATGAATTCTGCTTTCTAATCTATATAACACATGGGATCAGCCAAACGGGACATTCTCTGAATTCGCTTACGGAAAAAAGTAAGAGCAAGCAGGATTCAGCCGCAGCGTGGTTACTCGCTACTCGGCTTCTCTTGCTTGCTCTTACATTTCTATTATTTCTACTCTTTAAGAACAAATTCGAGATAGGCGTAATTCATCTGTCCTTGCTCTACGGTGTGAATAGTGAGAACCTGGGTTCCTTGCTTGAGTTGCAGGTCGACCAGTCCCTTCGCGATGTTCCAATGGTGCCATTGGCGCCACTCTATCTCGTCATCATCGCGGTAAGTAGATAGTATGGGAAGCGGGCCAGTAACGTCTTGGTCGTTAACAGACAGTGAGATCGCACCGCCTTTATTCGAAGTGTACAGAAGATTAACAGTATATATGCCGTCCTGCGCAACCTCGACTGTATATTTCAACCATTCTCCGGGCTCTGTCCAACCGACATATGGGATTCCTAGCTCAGGCTGGACGAGGTTAAAGGAGCTGTCATCTATACCATTCGGCTTCGTATAAGAGATATCTACGCTTTCATCTTTCCGGAACTCGTTTAAGTAAGTACCATCAAGGGGATTGAGCATGCCGCTACCCTGATTTTGCTCAATTGTATCGTGATAAGCGATGCCTTCTCCCCCGAAATCGTAATAGGCGCACATTAGTGTGCCAGGAATACTCTGCGGACCTCCCGAATATTTCGAATCCTTGTAGGGCTGTCCCTTATAATTTGTCGTCAATGCGATCGCTCCTTTGGAATAATCGGCATCGTTGGGTGATTGCCGTGTAAGCTACGTATCTACTTTTTAGTCTACTTTGCTTCAGTGCAGATGTCCATTTCATTTGAATGTATTAACTCATTAAGAAGTGGGGGTAACACTACTTATTTTTACTTTTTTAACCAGTTTACCTACGTGGTAATAATATTTTGGTAAAATAACAATATATATGCTTTTATCCTACTAAAAAAGAAGGGGAAAGCTATGAAGTCTAGATATATGGTAGTTGCCTGTTTTCTGCTGTTGGTTGCTTTGGTGACGGGGTGCGCGAGTGGAAGTAAAACCACAGCAACAACGAGTAAGCCGACTATTAATGAGCCCACTCAGCAGCCGGTGAGTACTCCAGGGTCATCAAGCGTTCAAAAGATTAGCTTTAATAGCGAGTCGCTAGGTAAGGATATGAAATTTAATATTTACTTGCCGCCAAACTATGAGGTAAAGAACAAATACCCCGTACTATACATTATTCATGGATATGGCGGGAACGAAGACTCATGGATACAAGGGCTGGGTATAGATAAATCTGCGGATAAGCTGCTTAGCGAAGGCAAAATAAAACCGCTAATTATCGTTTCTCCTGAAATCGATAACAGCTATGGCTTCAACTCTGCATTGGGTAAATATAACGACTATATTGTCAAAGATCTCGTTCAATATGTAGATAGTCATTTTAGCACTGATGCCACTAGAGGAGGTCGATATATCGGTGGTTTATCAATGGGCGGATGGGCAGCACTACATAGTGCATTCCAGTATCCCGAGCTTTACAGTAAAGTGGGAGGCCATAGCCCGGCTGTATGGATGGACTTCTGGGCGGACACGGGGGGATTGAAGAATTGGATATACCCTTCCGAAGAGATTCGAAAGCAAAGAGATCCTTTGGCGCTGGCGGAAACTCAAAACTTAGATGGTCTATCGGTGTACCTAGATTCTGGAGACCAGGACGGCTACAGATTTTATCAAGGCGCGGAGGCGCTCAACCAACTATTGCTTAGCAAAAAGGTAAACTCACAATATCATCACTCACCGGGCGGGCACGATGGCGACTATTGGAAGAAAAATATGGAGGCTTACCTGCTTTTTTATAGTGGTACATAGAAACGAAACTTTCCATGTCGCCACACGTCTATAGAACCATCAGAAATTATCCAAATAATTCCTAAACAGGATGAATCGGAAGGTGGTTTTTATTGATGTATCGTTATGCCCCAAGTGAAGGCGTAGCTAGACTGCTTCGAAGCACCGTTGTTATTGTTCTTCTGTTAGCTATGGTTTGGGTGACCTTGCCGTTAACTGTAGCTAATGCGGAGAAACCCGTCGTATCGTCTAAGGGCTCGTCATCAAGCTACACTATTCAGGCTCCTGAAGTTACACCCAAGTGGACTGCCGTTGTAGATACAGTCGATGAAGGAGCAACGCTTGCGGAAGATGGCCTCGTTTTTGCCTTCTCAGGCAAAAAATTGATTGCAATCAACGCTACCACGGGAAAGGTTCTTTATCGTTATGGTAGCAAGCTGAAACCAACCGTCTCTTATCAAAAGGGAATCGTATATGGCGCAACTGAGGATGGGAAGGTGTATGCTTTGGATGCCAAAGCTGGTTCCACAAAGTGGCTATCCGTTTCTGGAATCGCTTCGAAAGGGAATCCTCTGCCCTTAGGAGATACAGTCTACGTCACTAAGGATAACCAGACCTATGCATTAGAGGCAGCGACAGGTAAGGTTCTGTGGAAATCTGAGGAGCCGCAAGCGGATGGAGCGGGAATCATCAGTGAGGAAAATAACGGGATTGTGTACCAGGTGTTTTCGGTCCAGGGAGCGCTTAGCTCTACTCAATTGGACGCCTTTGATAAGAAGACGGGCAAGAAGCTATGGGGACATTTTGCCCAAAGTGCGCCGTTAACCATTCGGAATGGAATCGTGTATTCCGTGGCCGACTCCTATCAGATTCCGGACGCTGGTGATCCCAATCGTAATATTACCATTAACGCGTACAACAACAAGACCGGGGAACTGAAAGAGTCGAGAGTGTATTCCTGGTCCTTGTCTGGCCAGCCTCCCTACAGTCCTTGGAGCGGTTCCACGGTATTGAATGGAAACGATTTGTACATCGCTACCGACAGTAATGTAGTGAAGTACGATTTTAATGCTTACGAAAAAGGCGGCAAACCACTTAAGCAGTGGGTTAAGCCTTCAAGCACAGAAATCACAGGCTCCGTATATAGCGAGAGGCTGTTCCTTGTTGATCAGAGCTCCGGCATTGTACAAGGACTGAAGCTATCAACTGGTCGATTGGTAGGGTGGTCGACAGATAACCCCGCAGTACAGACGGACATTTATGGAAATGGTGTGTTTATCGGTCAAAGCGACGGTGTTTTTCATGGTTATAATCTACAGACCGGGAAGCCGATATTCACTGTTCATACCGGCTCGCGGCAATACGGTCAGACGCTCAAAAGCGGAAGCACCCTTATTATTCAGACAGCAGGCAAGCTAACAGGGGTAACCATTCCAAAGTCTATATTGTAAAGTGGTTTATACCATATCGACCGCATGTGTGACTCGATTTCTTCCATTGGTCTTAGAGAAATAGAGCGCTTGGTCGGCCTTGCTGATCAAGGTTTGATCCGTATCCTCTGACTTAAACGTCGCGATGCCGATGCTCGTCGTAATACTGAGGTCTCCCATAGGTGTGGCTTCGATCTTGGCACGGTAACGCTCCGCAATAAGCTTAGCATTCTCTTCGGTCGTATTTGGAAGGATAAGCACGAACTCTTCTCCACCGTACCGAGCAACGATATCGACTTCCCTCGATTCGGCCTTAAGCAATTGAGCTAGCCCATGTAGAACCAGATCACCGACAGGATGTCCATAGGTATCGTTAATGAGTTTAAAGCGATCAATATCGATAATGAAGAGGGAAAAAGGTAATTGCGATAGCTGGAATAAGGCGATGTTAGCTAACAAGCTCTCTTGGAAAAATCGGCGGTTGTTCAGTCCGGTTAAGGCATCAGTTAATGCCATCGTCTCCAACTGGTGATTGACGTTGATGAGCTCCTGCTGCTTGATCTCGTATTCCTGGTGCAGGAGCTCAAGCTTTTTATTCGCTTCGTTCGTCGCTTGATAGAGCTCCTCCAGCTTTTTTTTCGTCTGGAGGATGTCTTTCTCGTGTTCTAGCCGCTTGCGCATTTCAACAACTACGCAATCCAAATAAATCTCACCGTCACGCTCCTGCCGAATTCCGTTAAGAAGCACGGGCACGTCTAGCTGGGTGCTTGCGCGAAATGAGAGGTAGATCTCGTTCACATGCCCGTATAGCTGAATGAACGGGTAAAAATAGGTATGGAAAAACAGCTTGTTAGTGACGGACATGAAGGATTCTATATGCTTGCCGAGCATATCGTCCCTTTCGTAGGCAAGCATAGTTGCTAGAGTCCGATTGGCGGATTGTATGATCCCCGCGTACCCGAGGTGGAGAAGTACCCGCAGGGAGCGTAATCTAATTGGGTATTCATGAAAGACTGCCTCTCTCCTGATCCTAACTTAATGGCTGGCTAAATAGCTCTTGATTAAATCCGTCGTTTCATCGGGATGGCTGAGCTGTGGGTAATGGCCTTTGGCATTCATCAGTTTCAGTGTGCTATCCTTCAGATGAGCATGCAAGTAGTTGCCCACTTCAATTGGAGCGATGCTATCATCTGAGCATTGCAGAATAAGCGATGGAACCGACACAGCATCGAGATCCCTGCGACAATCGGACATGAAGGTGACCTCTGCGAATTGCCTAGCGATATGAGGGTCTCTGGAACAGAAGCTTTTTTCCAGCTCGTCCGATAGCTCCCGACGCTCAGAGTTCTGCATCGCAATGGGTGCCAGATAGCTGGCCCAGCCGATGAAATTCATCTGCATCATTGTGAGTAATTCATCAATTTCTTCTCTATTGAAACCCCCGAAGTAGTCAGGGAGATCGTTAATATAGCGAGGAGAAGGTCCAAGCATGACAAGGCGTTCGAAGTATTTGGGATCGCGGTTCGAAGCTAGTAATCCAATCATACTGCTGACCGAATGGCCGACGAATATCGCATTCCTTAATTCTAGCGTCTCCATGATCTCGAGCACGTCTTGGGCATATCCTTGTAGATCGTTGTATTTTTCCGCATCGTAGTAGTCAAGCTGTGATCCTCCGGAACCAACATAGTCAAATAGAATGACACGATAGTCGTTCTCGAAGCTGGGGACGATGTAACGCCACATGTCTTGGTCGCAACCGAATCCATGCGCGAATACGATGGGCCGGGTGCCTCTGCCGGATATTTTAACATTATTGCGTTCCAGAATGTTGATCGTCATGGATAGTCCCCTCTCTAATAAAAGCTTGTAGGTTATTGAGATTATTATATTCGATAAAAGTCGACAAAGCATCAGCCTGCTAATCTAGTGTTATAATTACGCTATACTGACAGAGTTAGAAGGGTGATAGCGATGAGCGTAATTCGTTTGGAGAACGTCACTAAGAAATATGAAGATGCTATGATTTTTCGCGATATTTATTTTCGGCTTAGCCAAGGTGAGCGTGTTGGGCTAATTGGACGGAACGGCGCCGGTAAATCGACGGTGTTCAAGCTAATAATGGGCAAAGATGAGCCAACCTCGGGGAAAGTGGAAATAGATCCGCAGGTTAAAATAGGGTATTTCTCACAGTTCTCGGAAATGCGAGGAAGCCTGTCCGTTCAGCAAGAGCTAGAAATGTGCTTTGAGCAGGTTGCTCTTATTGAACGGGAGCTACAGGAGGTTGGGGAAAAGCTTGGTACGGTTACCGATGACGGCGAAATGGATAGGCTGCTCACGAGACAGGCGGAGCTATTCGAACAGATGGAGCATTTGGACGGTTGGAATGTATCCGTTGAGATTAATACAGTGCTTACGAAGCTTGGCTTCAACGAAAGGTCACGCAATCAACCGATAGACGAGCTGTCGGGAGGCTGGAGAAACCGTGCTGCTCTTGCGAAAATGCTGATCGAGCTCCCAGATGTCGTCTTGCTCGATGAACCGACGAACTACTTGGATATCGAAGGTATAGCGTGGTTGGAGCAGTGGCTGTATCGGTTCAAGGGTGCGATGATTCTGGTGTCACATGACCGGCAATTCATCGACAAAGTGGTCACGCGGACGATTGAGATTGAGAATTATCATTTTCAGGAGTACGAAGGGAACTACACCGATTACATCCGCAAGAAGAAGATGCGCAAGAAGGAGCTGGACCGCCAGTTCGAGTGGGAGGAGGAGCTTCTCCTCATGGAGTCCGAAGCGATAGATAGCCGCGCAAGCAGGAAAAACTCTAAGGATCGGCTGTCCCGTCAATTGGCTGATAACAAGAAGCGTATTGAGCCGCACCCTGTAAACGTGCTGATCACCGACATTTACGAGAGACTGCGTTTTCCGGATAAGCTGTGTGAAGTTAAGAGTATCGGGCAGACCTATGACGATCGGAAAATTTTCGAGAATATTAGCTTCGATATTCAGAAGGAAGATCGTTTGGTCATTGCGGGTCCGAACGGAAGCGGGAAATCGACGCTCATTAAGGTGCTAACGGGACAGGAGAAGCCTGAAGCCGGTGAGGTAGTCTGGGAGAAGGGCGTTAGCTACGCGTATTTCAACCGAATGTGGGAGGAGCTTAATCCTAAGGATACCGTTAGCCATGCGGTAAATACTTACGGATTGGGCTTGGACGCTCCGCGGAAAAAGGTAAACAAATTCCTATCGATGCTGCAATTTTCGGAGGCGGATTTAAGCAAGTTTATCGGGAATCTGTCCGGTGGGCAGAAGGCCCGGGTTGCGCTCGCTAAATGTCTTCTTTCAGGCGCTGCCGTCATCATATTGGATGAGCCGACTAACCATCTGGATCTCACCAGTATTCAAGTTATGGAGCAGGCGCTGATTCATTTTCCGGGGGCAGTCATTACAGTTAGCCATGATCGTTTCTTCATCGACAAGATCGGGACGAAAATGCTGACCTTTGACCCGGTAACGGGGATAAGCGAGCAGAGTCTGTAGTTGAAAGTTGGAAGGGAAGTCCCTTCAAGTTAATGAATGGAGCGAAACCCACCTTGGTCGGAAGACTAGGGTGGGTTTTTGTTGCTGGGATTAAGTGTAGGAGTTTATCGTAGAATCGATATGGGAACATATGTTTGATTATGTAAATTGTAGTGATAAAATAGAAGTAAAAAGGAGGTAATGTTACTTTGGGAAATATCTATAATATCAACAATGTTCCGAGTGAGTTTATGAGTGATTTTCTTGGGAAAGCAAGCACACTGTATTTGGGAAACGCTGCTGGAAGTGAGAAGATATACGTCAACGTCGATAAAATTCAGCCTGGTTCGAAGAGCGCAAAGTATCATAGCCATTCCAAACAAGAGGAATTTTTCTTAATACTTAGCGGAAGTGGAACATTGAGAAAGAATGGGGAAGAGTATCAGGTTTCTCAAGGTGATTTCGTAGCCAAGCCAGCAGGGAAAGGGAACACACATCAATTTATTAATACAGGTAGTGATGTGCTCGAAATATTGGATATTGGCACGATTGAGAAGGGGGATGTTGTTCATTATCCGGACGAGAATATGTACTATTTAAGAGATCAAAATCTCATGTTCAATGGACAAGATGCTGTAAGCGACTGGGACACAGAGCCTAACAAATAAAGCGCGAAGCGGCGGAATGGTGGGGAATTAAGCGGAGCTGCCGACTAAATGGGCGTCCACGGAGGCGGAATGGTGGTGAGATAGACGGAGAAGCCGACTAAATAGCGTCCGCGGAGACGGAATGACAAAGAGATAGGCGGAGATACCGACTAAATGGTGTCCACGGAGACGGAATGACGAAGAGATAGGCGGAGATACCGACTAAATGGTGTCCACGGAGACGGAATGACGAAGAGATAGGCGGAGAAGCCGACTAAATGGTGTCCACGGATGCGGAATGGTGGGAAGATAGGCGGAGATACCGACTAAATAGCGTCGGCGGAGGCGGAATGGCGGGAAGATAGGCGGAGGTACCGACTAATTGGCGTCCACGGAGACGGAATGACGAAGAGATAGGCGGAGATACCGACTAAATGGTGTCCACGGAGACGGAATGACGAAGAGATAGGCGGAGAAGCCGACTAAATAGCGTCCGCGGAGACAGAATGGCGGGAAGATAGGCGGAGGAACCGACTAATTGGCGTCCATGGAGACGGAATGACGAAGAGATAGGCGGAGTTGCCGACTAAATAGCGTCCGCGGAGACAGAATGGTGGGAAGATAGGCGGAGCTGCCGACTAAATAGCGTCCGCGGATGCGGAATGGCGGGAAGATAGGCGGAGGAACCGACTAATTGGCATCAAAGGATGAAGATAGGCGAGGTAGTGTGTTAGGAATCATGATGCCCCATTGTGACGACCACATTTCCCTTTTTGTGTCCCTTTTCAACATACTTATGGGCTTCGGCCATCTGTTCCAACGGATAGAGTCTATCGATGACGGACTTTATCTTTCCTGCCTCAGCAAGCTCCGTTAGGAAGACCAGATTTTCTTTGTTCTGCCTCAATCCCGCAGCAGTAAACATGGCCTTTTTACTACCGATCTTTGAAGTCCATAATACTTGAAGCATCGTTCCTAGTGCTGGGACTGTTGTGAGATAGACACCACTTTTCTTTAGCGCGCCCTTACACCGTGAAAATGAACTTTTACCGATCGCATCGAAAATAACGTCGTAGGACTGGTCATTACGAGTAAAGTCCTCTTTGGTATAGTCAATTACCTTATCCGCTCCCAGTGATTTCACTAATTCCACATTCGAGGCACTACATACTCCGGTCACTTCCGTACCATAATATTTAGCAAGCTGTACAGCATAAGCTCCTACCGCTCCAGAAGCGCCATTGATAAGAACTTTTTGTCCCCGCTGAACCTTCGCCTTATCTCTCAGGAAAATCAAAGCCGTTAATGCTCCGTCACAGACGCTGACTGCTTCTTCATAGGTCATATTGACCGGTTTGATAGCGAGAGTGTCGCTTTCGGACAGACATTTGTACTCGGCATAAGCACCGAAGCTTTTGGGACTTACACCATAAATCTGATCCCCCTTTTTGAATGATTTCACATCTTTACCCACGGATTCGATTTCTCCGGCTAGCTCAACCCCTAATATTGAATATTTGGGTTTAGTGAGACCATATATAAATCGGATCATAAAGGGATTCGCCTTTCTAAACGAACAGTCCGATGGAGTTACGACCCCCGCATATACTTTGATCCGCACCTCATTGTCCTTGGGAGTAGGTGTTGCAACCTCTTCGAATTGAAGAACATCTGGTGTTCCGTATCTAGCGCATATTATTGCTTTCATATGATTTCCTCCTTATTCTCGATGAAGAAAATTTCATCCAACGACAAGTTGAAGACGAGAGCAATGCGAAAAGCCAATTCGAGAGATGGGGAGTACTTTCCTTGTTCAAGAGCTACGATCGTTTGCCTTGTTACTCCGGCTTTTTCAGCCAGTTGTTGCTGGGTCATTTCATCATGGTTGAAGCGTAGTTTCCGAATATGATTGCTAATCAGTATTTTACCCATCTCAGACTCCTTTCCGATAAAGGTAGAGCTGAGTGATAACTCCAACCATCTCGGACATAAGCCCAGTTAGTATAAGAATGATAAACATTGCAGAGTGCGGCATATCCACAACCAGTGATCCCATAGCTAAAAGAAAGCCGAGAGTAAACACGTAATGAGAATTTTTGGTTGCTTTTAATTCAATTAGTTTGTCTAGCTCATCAGAAAAGGAAGGCTCTTTTTCATTAGTCGTTATTCTAAAAATGATATTAAACACAATAGTGATGATGATTTTGGCAACAATCGATACCGGGATTAAGATTAAGATGAAAGCACCCCAGAAGCTGAAAATATCTGTTGACTCAACGCTCCCAAATGGGTGCTTTTGAAATACATACAAGCTATACAATCCAAAAACCAATAGCGAGCCAATCAAAGACATAATGCTCTTTTTTTCTTGATAGGACATTTATTGCTCCTCCTGTACGGTAATTTATACTTTTAGTAAAATAATATATACATAATGTAATATAAATCATACATTGTGTCAATTAAACATTACATTATGTAGGGACACAATACACAAAATAAAAAGACCCGAGAGAGGTCACTTTTCTTAAAGTGTCCATCTTTCGGGTCTTATTTCGGAATCTGATGCTTGATCGTAATGATTATTTCGAAGAAAGCTTCACAAACAAATTGTATATAGCTTGCGCGCTCTCTGCTCTGGATGTGATACCTCTCGGGGAGAACGCAGTCTCGCTTCGGCCCTGCAAGAGTCCGAGCGTGTTTGCTGCAATTATTGAATCTCTTGACCATGGAGCGGCGTTATTCAAATCCTTATAGCTGTTACTATTTGAGGATTTCTGAGCTTTCTGTTTGGTCGCATACTCGTAAGCACGAACCATCATAACGGCCATTTCCTCACGTGTAATGGATGCTTCCGGCTTGAACGATGTCGAGCTTACGCCGCTGGCGATCCCTGCTTTCACAGCTGCTACAACTGCTTCTGCATACCAGATATGCTCAGGTACGTCGATAAAGCTGGTTGAGCCCTGATCTTCAATTCCTAATATACGGACAAGCATGGAGATAAACTCTGCTCTTGTCACAATTCCCGCCGGGGAGAATTCGGTTGAGCTAACGCCATTGACTAGCTGTTTCGCAGCAAGCTCATTTATGACGTCCTTCGCCCAGAAGTCGGGTTTAATATCGGCGAAGCTTTTGTTGAATTCAAGTACGACATATTTACCAGCGCGGTCTACATTAGCCAGAATGTGACCTTCTTTTATCGTACCACCAACGTAGAGAAGCTTGCCGTTGTCTAGGATTTCATAAATACCTACCAGCTTCGAATTCTGAGAACGATCGACAGAGAGCTTTAGCTGTAGTGAAGGTGAATAAGACGTTATTGCTTTGGTCTTACCGTCTTTAGACTTCAATTCCATTCCGACTGTGAAAGCCTGTCCAGATGCATGAAGCTGTGCAAATGCTTGTTGGGATAAACTTGAAATAGTTTGCTTAGTTGTCTCTGCCGTGTCTTGATTAAAGCTAAGTGAAATTAAACCATTCTGGGATTGTTCTTTAATGAAAGCGAATGGAATGGTTAAAGTGACATTAGGTGCAATGAGTTGAAGCGGCGCACCATTCAAAATATCCCCAGCATCCACTGGAAGCTGTATTCTCTGAAGCGGGTTATCTGTTGTCAGAGTCGCAACTCCGTTCTGCAGCGATTCCCTTAATTCATCAGACGTCACGATCGAATCCTTATCCCAAGGAACGGGAGTACTGACAGGAGGCAAAGCTCCAGAACCAGCAGGATAATCGTTAACGGTTATCATTTTTTCACCATACACGCTATCAATTACGCTAGTTGCACGAACAATCGCTGTTCCTGGTCGTACGGCAGTTAAGCTGCCCTCTGCACTAATTGAAATAGCGCTAGTATCAGATCCATTTACGATAGACCATGTGACGTTTTTATTAAACGCATCCTCAGGCATAACTGTCGCTGTCAGTTGCATCTGTTGTCCTGCGTACAAGCTCTCGCTAGGGGAGTTAATAATAACGTTGTTAGGATTAATCACCGAAGGTGCGGTAACCGTAATGTTACTCTCGCCATATACGCTGTCAATGACACTTGTTGCACGAACAATGGCCATCCCCTCGCGTATGCCAGTAACTGTACCGTCTTGGCTTACCGTTACTGCGTCATCGGGCGAGCTATCGACAACAGACCAAGTGACGGCTTTGTGAGTTGCATTATCTGGAAGTACCGTTGCTGCAAGCTTCACCTTGCTGCCGACGCTAAAGCTTAGGTTTTCTTGATCAATCTTAACCTGAACAGGATCCGTAACTGGATCTGTTATCGAACTGATGACGATACTGCTTTCACCGTATACATTATCTAAAACACTTGTTGCTCGCACAATTGCTGTTCCTTTGTGAACACCCGTTACTTTACCATCTTGGCTCACAGTAACTGCGTCATCAGGAGATGCCTGAACAACGGACCAAATGACATTCTTGTTGACGAGATTGTCCGGCTTAACAGTCGCTCGGAGCTGCAACGATTCTCCCTCAGTAATGGTGGCATTCGGTGTATCGATGGTTACCTCAGTCGGTACTACTGTCTTTTGAAGTGTGAACTGGTCTACAATGCGTCCTTGAACGGTTTTAGTAATAAACGTTAATTGATTGCCCACAATTTCAACAGAGGAATACATTTGAGTTTGTTCCTCGTCGGTTTTGTCGTGCCATGGTCGAGCTGTTAAGGAGTAGAATTTGGGCCCGGTGGATCCGCCAACGACATAAGCTGTTCCGCTGCCCTGCTCTACCTTTTTACCATTTTTCATTTGAGTCCTCAAGTAGATATGATCATGTCCGTTCATGACCAAATCAACGCCATTTTCCTCGAAAACAGGGGCCCATAATTTCCTTACGATCTCCGTATCGTAAATACTGCCGTAAGGCCCACGATGGAAGAAAGCAATTTTCCACTTTTTATTCGTGCTTGATAGATCCTGCTTTAACCAATCTGCCTGTTCTTGGTACTTCTCTTCACTGTTCAATACGACAAAATGTGCATCTCCGTAGTCGAAGGAGAAATTGCTACCCTTAAGTGAAGGGAGTCCGTTTCCGGGCTGATTGAAATGGGACATGAAATCGTTATTGCCATTCTGCATAGCTTCATGGTTACCTATCGCCGCTACAAGCGTCGTATTCAGTAATTGCTGCTGAACGGCACCGAACCACATGTTCCATTCCGTTTCCTTAAAGCCACTGTCGACCATGTCGCCAACATGCATCATAAATTTTGAATCAGGATTGTCTTCAAGAGCCTTCTTTACGGTATTTCCCCACAGAGTGTAACCCGCTTGATCTGCTGCTTGCGAATCAGTAAAGTATAAGAACTTCAAAGGGTCTTCTGCACTTCCAGCGGTATGGAATGCTCCTTGTTGGCTGTAATTTCCTTGACCGTCGCCGACTCGGTATACATACGTGGTACCAGGCTCAAGCCCTATCGCTGATGCTTTATGAACGCGAACAGTACCAATGTCATAAGTATTGTACAAGCTGCTCGTCCCTGAGAATGACTTAACGTTCGGCTGGTTGAAATCCGTGAATTCAGATTGCTTTACAATATCCACGACAGTCCCGGTAGTTGTTGGAATGGTCTGCCATGTAAAAGCACGGGATACAGAAGGGTCCTCGCCCATTGAAATATTAATGTTTTTTGGGTTTGGAGTACCGGATAGAGCTGATACTTTGAAAGGCATGACTGAGCTGTAAGAAATGCCTTCATTCGCTTGCAGTTGGTAGCTTTTAACGACTTTAGTTAATGCGTCAGTCGTAAGAATACCCTCAGCATTGGTCGTGCCTATGTCTACGCCATCAGCACTTAGCTTGGCATCGGCCACTGGCTTCCCGTTCTCGTCAATGACCTTAAACTCAGTGTTAAAGCCCTGAACAATGCCATCATAGTTCCAAGATAACTGTAGCTTATTCTTGATAGTTGACTGAATTGGCAATCCGAAGAATGGGAAAATAGTATTACCGGTATTCGTAAATGCGATGTTGCCCGCTTTAAAGCCAAGAACATGCATTTCAGTGGCATTTGGTTTCACAAGGTATTTAATTTGTGCGAGATTATCTTGATCCGTTAATCCTAGTGAGCTTAAGTCATTGATATTCAACGAGACTGTGCCTGAGATAGAGTCTACTGTGGGCGTTAATTCCCCACTGGATAATTTGTTTCCGATGACGACTTGCAAATTATCTACTTTCGAAGGATCAAAATTAAATGAAATATTCGCGCTCTTAATCATTGAAGCATTCTTTGCTTTAATATCAACCGTATACGTTTCACCTGTATACAGCGCAGTCGGCGTCGTATATAGAAGCTTTGAAGCACCAGTGTCGACTTGGAAGGTCCATATTTTAGTAGTTTGGTTGCCCGAAAGATCCTTCACCTGAACTTTCGCCTGATGAACGCCATCAGCAAGAGGGACTGCTGGTGTATAAAAAATACGACCTTCTGGTGGGTATAGCGTTGGATGAACCTGACTACCATCTATATACATACGAATTTTATCCGGATCGATTAAAGTCGTTCCGGGATGCTTAGATTTGTCGTAGCCAAAGTCCTCGGCAATAACGGAAATCTCCGGTTGATTTTTTGTAATAATAGCTCCTTCAGCAGGTGTTATATTCCTAATAATCGGCGGATCCATATCATCGTTGGCAGGCCCGTACAACGCACGAATTTGGTCAATATAGATAGTTCCTGCATCCTTCTTAGCAGCAGAAGTTTCCATATAACGAACCGGCATATCCATCGTCAGCGGAAGCTCTCTTCCTTTAGGGACAGCCGCTTCTAAATACTTCCACCCTGTAAAGTTGATGCCTGTTGTTTGATCTACAAAATCAAGAGCTATCGCACCCTTGGCGTCTCTAATCTGAGAACGTAACCAGTGTTTTTTGCCATCCCCGTACACCCACATACTTATTTTTTCGGGGTAACCCTGAATTTCGATGTTGTTAGCTGTACTGCTAGTTTGTAAATAAGAGCCTGAAGTTCCCGGTGTACCGGTAAAATCATAATCCAGCTTCAAGGATCCCTTACCAAATCGAATGAAATCTTCATTTTCTGTCTCGATGCTTGCGATCGATTTTACATATTGTGCACCGGAAGTTATTTTATATCTGTCCAGACCTTTCTCGAAATCCTCTAGGATAACGGGCGGAATTCCGACATTGACGTCCAGGCTAGCCGAAACTCCTTTATAGGCAACTGTTATTTTACCTGTTTTCTCAGTGCCAGTAGTGGCAGTGAATACTCCATTTGAATCGATGGTGCCAATGCTTGGATCGGCACTCCATTGAAGCAGGCTGTTGTCGGCTTGAATGACTTGACCCTCTTTTAATGCGGCGACTTTAAGCTTCTCTGATTTTCCTGGTGAGAAGGTTTTAAGCTTATCAGGGAATTGAAGCTCCGTCAGATGGTCCACGACTTCGACCTGAGCTGTGCCAGATATCCCGTTAGCGGTTACGGAAATAGCTCCGATTCCTGGCAAATTACCTGCTGTAAGCCGCCCTGTAGTAGAATCGATGGTTCCGATAGCTGGGTCGGCCGACCATACGGGCGTGCCCGTTGAAGTAGCGGGGTGAATATTATTATCTACTCCAAGAGATAAAAATAAGACAGAGGTCGTTCCAGTCAGGACGCGTTCCAGATTCGGTGTGACAACAAGCTTGGTTGCTGGACCTTCCGCAGCCTTGTTGACTAATAAAATACCGTTGGAGGTAGAACGTTCTCCGCCGTCTGAGGGGCTGTTCATTATTTTACGCATGATCTCGCCTGCTGGGCGAACGACCATGGTGGAAGATCCACCTCCATCCAGATTCATAGCGGTAACGGCACCCATATCTTTCATGAGTTGTCCCAGCTGTTGTAAAGTAACCCCCTCGCTGAAGCCTGGCTGTCTGCCATCAACCTCGAATAAGATAACCTTCCCATCGGCTTTCGTTCCAATTGCTGTACGTGGAGCAACAGTGGGATCTGCTATAGCTGGAACGACGCCATCTATGACCAGCATTGTACTACCACCAATTGACATGATTACATCATTCCAACTGGAGCTAAGCTGCAGGCTTATAGTCACCTGATCTCCAGGCTTTAGAGCATCAAGGAAGGAGCGCGAGGTTCCTGCGGCAGACAGAACAACTTGCCCAGCTACCAAAGGAGTATCTCCTTTTCCCTTTTTAACACTAGCAACTTCAAGTGCTAACGTTTGACCGCTTCTCATATCTCCGCTAACAATGTTCAGAACGACTTCATCGCCAAGGTCGGAAGTCGCAGTTGAGCTGTTGTAATCGAAAGTGTATAAATTAAGACTATTGGTCCCGCGAGTACGGTTTATATCAGTAATGGATTTAGTTTGGCCATTAATCTTTACTGTGCGGGTTAATGTAGGACTTGGACCGTACATTGTCGTACCATCCGCTTTTACGGCGAATGCATTCCAATCAGAAGGGGGACTGATCAGGATTCTGCCGTCTCCCATAAAGAACCCGAGTGGTACACCGTTAGCTAAATCGTAGAAGTCACCATTAATACCGGCAATGACTTTGTTGCCAGGCTTATCGGCATTGTTCGCCATTTTGGTGACACCTGTCATGCCATACACTTTACCATTGCTCTTCAAGCCAGGCTGTAGCTGAAGGGCAGGGTTAGCTGGATCGAATTCAATAGTTTCTATCTTTTGTAGACCATTTGAGTCTTTCAGATTATACCAATTGTAAGTAGCCCCTGGACCAATCTCAGAGCTTCTCTTGTCTAAGATTTGACCGTAGCTTCCACTCGAATCTGCAAAAGCTTGCCCAAATGGAAAAAATACGGACAGCATCAATAGTGTGGATAGGAGTAAAGCGAATTTTCTTTGAAGATTTCTAATCATTGTTGTTAGTTCCTCCTCATGAGATCATCAAGAAATTTAAAACCAACTTTTAACAATCGGTCTCTGGACTAACAAATTATAGAATTACAGTGTTAAATCTAGTGGAACAATTTCAAGATTTTGTGTTAAATTTTTTTTCAATAAAATGGAATAAAGTGGAGGGGCGAAAGAAAAGACCGAGTGCAAATGCACTCGGTCTTTGTGTGTCACTCAGTATAGATCCGTTAATCTTCCAGCTTAATAAGCTTGTTCTCTCCTTCTGCATAACGGTACATAGTGACAGATTTCTCTTGTCCCGTATCGGAAGATTGTACGGTAAATATTCCTCGGGAGTCATCGTAGTTAATAACGTCTTCTTTGCCGACGTTCAAAGCTTTTCTTACACTAGACCACTGTAATTTTCCGTCCTGTTCCTTAAATATGTAAATCTGATTTTCTTTATGGGTAATAACAATAGCCTCTTCCCTTCCGTCACCGTCCAAATCCTTCTCGTAGCTAGCGGATTCAAATGTGAGATACGTCGACATTCCTTTTCCATCCTTTTTTATATACCACACGCATGCTTCGCCATCTGTTCTGCATACTTGCATGTCAACCTTTAACACATCTTGGCCAGACAACCGCGTTGTACTAAGCTCTGCATCGTACAAAGGGCTGAAACCATAATGAAAGAGTGTATTTGCTTGTGAAATACCATCAGCGATAAAACCAAAGTACTCAAACTTCTCGTCGCTTCCAGGCTTGGTCTCTTTATCATGCACTAGTGTATAATGTAATGCCGTTCCAAAGCCTATGATCTCCTTCTTATCTATAAGATTGATATCCGAAAGTGGAATCTGCTCAATGAAATCGTTGGTTCTTAGTGGGTTGTACTGGTTAGATAATCCTGGAAGAATATTGGCAATTTGATATGGCGAATCAAGGTCCTTCATGTTATCTCCTTCTAGAAGCTTGAACGTAAGGGGTAACTCCAAACCGAATCCCTCTGTTCCTTCAGTCAGGGCAGGGTGATTGGATGGCGATGTCACTGTGTTATCACCTGACCAATAAAGCATCATTATTCCAGCAGTTATACAAACCATGACCGCTCCCGCAAGCTTCTTCCATCTTCGGAAAAAATAATTTGGTTTATGATCTACTGCCTCTAGCACCGACATCCGCATCTCATTAGTAAAAGTTTCTTCTCCAAACAAACCATCCTTAACTTTGCTTTGCCATTGTGATTGATACTCACTCATTGTTCCGTCCCCTTCCATTTATTGTCAACAGCTTTGCGCGCCCGATGTAATCTTGATTTGACCGTGCCTTCCGAAATATTCAATAGCTTTGCTATCTCTACCATTGTCAGTTCATGCTCCAGTGTTAGAATCAGAACCTCTCGAAGCTTAATGGAAAGGCTCATAATAATCTCTCTGATCTCTCGGGTGGATTGCTCTCCAAGAAAGACCGACTCTGCCGACTCTCCCATCCCTTGCGGCTTTACCCAGTTAAACAGAACAATACGGCGCATATAGCTCGACTTCATCTCATTAATAGCTAAGTTTCTTGTAATTGTGAAAAGCCAAGTTTTAAGAGAGGACTGGCCTTTGAACGAGCCTACATTATGAAATACTTTAATGAATACTTCCTGTGCAATATCCTTTGCCTGCTCTCGGTTTTTGGTGATGGCATACGCATACTTCCTCACATCGTCACCATACTGCGTCATCAAATTATAAAGCTCGGTCTTATCAAGGTGCTCCGTAAACGCCAAATATTGAAATTCCGGTTGAGACTCCATCTTTTCACCTCCACCCTATTAGACAGGAGTCAATAATGAATCGTTCCCTTTTTAACTCCATGGTGTCATATTCTTCTCGCAGCATCCAGTAAATTGTGGAAAAAATGTTCGGTTGTGTGGGGTTAAAATAGAGGGGGTGTCTCAAATAAGCTATGGTCGAGTGGCTGTAGTGGTTTGAAGCCACTTTTTTTCTCGTATTGTGCGAAAGTTGGAGAAAAATTCAGTTTTTCGGCAGAGTATGTCGGAATTGTTCAGAAGTTGTATAGAATTACCTGTTAAAATTTGTTAGATAGGGTTTTCTAACATTACAAATATCAAGAAAAGATGGAGGTTTACTAATGAAAGTATGGTTTAGAAAGTCATTAGTCCTACTGCTAGCGATACTCGTTCTTGTGTCGGGTTTTCCATTCGCGAATCAGTTAAAGGCGGAGGCAGCGGGAGTTGTCGATACAGTGAAGGATAGTACCTATCTTTCATTAAAATATGACAATTTCTTACCGTCTCATCCACTGAAGGATCAGATTCAGTATAATTCGAACGTGGTCAAGCCTGATCTGGGCTGGATCGAGGAGAGTGGACAAGGGAAACTGCGTCTAGCTGGACAGTACAATACTACAGGTGGATCTGCCTTTAATAAGGAGCGGATATCTTTATCCAATGATCGCTCCTTTAGTACTTATTTTAACTTTCAGATGAAACGAACGATTAGTGGAGGCCGAGCAGCCGATGGTATCGTGTTTGTTGTACAAACGGCTTCTAACGCAGCGGGATCTACTGGCGGCGGACTTGGTTATGAAGAAGTAGGAAGAAGTATTGGTATTGAGTATGACACTTATTATAATCCAGAGAAAAATGATCCACTAGCAATAGGTGGAGACGATAAAATTGCGAGCCATATCGCATATGATAAAAATGGGATCGTGACACATCCAGATGCTAGCAATGTTGCTGGCAAAGCGGAGCGTAACGAGATTCTGGCGAATTTGAAATCTAGTGATATGGATCTATCTAATGGGGTTTATCATTCATGGATTGAGTATGACGGGGTAGCGGATAAACTTCGTGTCTATTTGATCAAAGAAGAAGCAAATGGAAAATATCTTGTTCCAATTATGGGGCCAGGTACTAATGAAAAGGAACAGGATACAACTGTCACAATTCAAGGATTCCCTACATTGGGTACTAGTAAGGGATTAGTAGGTGTTAGAGCAAGCGATAGCGCAAGTATTGATATTAAGCCAGTATTAGATATTTCGGGTGTGGATCTATCAAGCATACTAACCCAAGATGAAGCTTATGTCGGTTTTACTGCCTCAACTGGGGGGATGAACCAAAACCACGATCTATTGAAGTGGTATTTTAATAATGACAGTGGATTAATTGTTCCTAATAGTGGCGGTACTAATATTGAGCAGGCACCAACAAAAATAAAAATACTTAATAAAGAAGCGTTTGAGTATCAGACCCCGTATCAAGGAAAAGACCATCAAGGAATTAAAGTAAATGAAGCTAAAGCATCGGTTACTGCTCAGGTGTATACGGCTGAAAATGAAATGATTAAGGGTTACCCAGTCACATTCTCGCTTTATTTAGTTGACGGAATTGTGAATGTTCCGATTGGGACTGGTGCTCCGGTCCGAACTGAAGTCAGGAAAGACGACCCTGAGATTCTCATGAAAGCCCTTGGCTATACTAGAGTCAAAAAGTCTTTTGTGCATAGTAGTGATGACGAGACGCAAGAAGTATGGGAAATTACTGTTCCTACGGACGAGAATGGACAAGCAAGCATCGATCTTTACAATCTCGGTATACCACATCTCACTAACGTAAAAGCACGTATCGGCGGCGATTTGAAGGGGTATAGCGCTCCACACGGCGGTGGACGTTATGATGAGGCCCCCGTGTTGTTTGGTGCTGAAGAGCCTAAGGTAGTTAAGTCTGAAGTCAGTGACGATCGCCGTAAGGTGATTGCCGATTTCGACATCCCGGTTAAATATGATCCGACTAAACCAGGCGGGTTTTGGCTTGAGATTCCGGGCTCAGATCCAATCCCCCTTATTATTGAGGATTATGTTATTACAAATGGAGATAAAGATCCGTTTAAGCTTGTTCTGAAGCTGGATCCAGATAAAGTATCTCCAAATACGATTATTCCGCCTAATGTCGTTCCAGTTCTACATTATGACGGAGATCCGAAAGACCCAACAACTCCGGGCTCAGGATCGGTAACAGACCGCTCGGGAGAAAAGACATTGAAAAATTTTCCTGACGGGAATGGAACACCGATCTCTGTTATTAACCGTTTCGCACCAGAAAGTCAGACCGTTGTTAACGATGCAGGGCGGAACACGATTAAAGTGACGTTTCCGAATAAACTTGTTAATCCCGATCTCGGTGTTAAGGCTGCGTTTGAAGTGGTAATAAATGATGGTAAGAATCCGCCGGTTAAAGTTGGCGTGACTAACGTGGTTAAAGATTCATCTGACGGCAAGATATTAGACCTGACAATTGATCCGAATAATCTTAACTCAGCTTGGGAGGGCAAGATTCCAGCAGATGCCGTAGTAAGCTTAAGTTATGATCCAGCTAAATTGCCTGCTGGTGTAACAGGTATTAAACGTGAGCCGATTCTTGGTGAAACTAATGAAAATCTGGACAGATTCATCCATCCAGTTGTGAATCAAATAGAGCCATTATCAGCTAATGTTATCAATGATGAAGCACGTAATAAAATAACAGTGAAGCTACCGTCAGCATTAAAGCAGCCTGCCAACAACATTAAAACAGCATTTAAAATTTTTTCCGATGGTAAACCTATCAGCGTGGATAGTGTTGTTTGGGATCCGCTACATCCAGACGTTCTGGTGCTTGCTCTTGATCAGCAGGATCTGAATACCGTATTCAAAGATGGAAAAATTCCATACGAGGTTAGTGGCTCTCCTACATTAACGTTGGAATATAATCCAGCACAAACAGGCACTACTCCGATAGTTGATATTCATAATCAGCAATTACGAGCTCTTGGTTCAGCTGTATACACTGGGGACTACGCAATTAATAATCAGACGGCTTTCGAACCGACAAGTGCTACGGTCAACGACGATAACCGTAAGCAAGTAATTGTTAAGTTTCCAAATAAGAAGATTATTAGCGGTCAACCTGAACTTCAGATTGTCGTGGGTGGAGATTTTAACAATCCGATTGACGTCACCGATATTGGTGGCAGCGGATCGGATACGTTTATCCTGACGTTAGATACGAAAGTTGACTATAACAAAGAAGTACAGCTTATTTACAAGCCTTCGGTAAACGGAAGTATTGTAGATCAAGTTAACCCGAATGGAAACGTACTCCGCCCACTTGGTCCAACAACAGCTGATTCTAAAGATTATCCAGTTCAAAATCAGTTCGGTCCGAATAAAGCGGTTGTTATTGAAGATAACGGTGGACGTAATAAGGTGGAACTGACGTTCCCAAGTGCCATTACGAATCCGCAATCGGTACCGCCGGGCAGCTTTACCGTCGTTATTACACCTGATATTGCCCACCCAGAAATTTCTGTTACAGCTACCGTCTACCATTTAGACTGGAATGGAACAAGCCCTAGTAAATTAGTACTTAAATTTGATCCTACTGATTTAGCGAATCGTGGGTTAACTAATGGTATTCCGCCAGAGGCTGATGTAAAGCTTAACTATACGCCTCCAGGCGCTAATCCCGTTACGACTGGTACGCAAAACCTTGGTAAACTCGTTCTATTCCCCGTAGAGAACGGAGACTATGACAATGCCAAGCTCAAGCTGACTGCTAGTCCAGATTCTATCTTGGGTGATGGACAATCATTCTCGACGTTGACAGCGAAGGTGACGAAGCAGAACGGAGATCCCGTCGCTAATACGAAGGTTGTATTCAATGTACCTCCGAGTCAATCAGGCTACTTCGTTGATCCAATAACCAGTGCGCATGTGACTTCAATTGAAGTGCTCACGAATGGTAATGGTATTGCAACAATTCCTTATTACTCGGAGAAAATTATCGGTACGAATGAAGTAGCAATTACAGTTACGGCTAAAGTCCGGGATCATGTCCTGAAACTGAAGGCAGAGGATGATATTACCGTTACTTTTGCACCAGCGACAGTTAGTGGTGTCGTCATTCATGAAGGTGTTAAAGTGGCGGGTGCCATAGTAAAGATCACTGATCCGGCCACGGGTTGGACGAAGAGCTTTACTACAACTGCAGATGACAATGTGGGCAGCTATCGTTTTGTTGTTCCAGAAGGCGACAAACAGTATAAAATTGAAGTCACAATTCCTATTCAAAGTAGCGGACAATCAGTACCAGTCAAGTTTACACAGAACGTTAATGTTGGAACTGTGACAGGAGCTGGTAGCCAGGAATTCCCGTCTACGCAAACTGTTACCGGTTTGGTCGGACTTAATCTTCCAGTAAACGGAGAGTCCAGATGGTTCGGCAACAGCGCGGTGAGTAATCTGAAAGTAAAATTGAAGGATTCAACTGGCGCTTATCTGCACAACGATGCTATCAATCAGGATTGGTTCCTGCTAGAAGGAACCGGTACAGGAATATTCACAGCAGACAACCTCATAACCAACAAGGATTACCAAATGGAAGTTTGGTATCAAATGGAGATTTACGATAAGAATGGACCTACAGGTGTGTTTAAGGAAATCCTGATCAACGGCAAGCCAGACCCGCTTGATCCTTCGAAGATTAAGTATCCTGTTATTAAGGTTACGGAATCGGGTGAGCTGAACATTGTTCAAGATCTGGTAGATCCTTACGGAACAGTAATGAATGGTTCCGATGGCAATAAGCCAATTCCAGGAGCCAAAGTTACATTGTACTATTGGGGAACGACCAATGAAGTGTATTTGCCCCCAATTGCAGGGTTTGAGCCTAATGATAACGCAAGCCCTACCCAGTATACGGATGTTCTAGGTAATTACGCGTACATGGTATATCCGAATACGGACTACGAAGTAGTTGTTGAGGCTCCAGGCTTCCCTAGATATTCAAGCGGCAAAATATCCGTTGGTACTGATATTGTCAGACATGATGTGGTGTTATATGCGTTCTCTAACAACGGGCCATACATTCCGGCGATCCCACCAGTAACACCGCCTACAGAAGGTAAACCTAACTTGACGGTTAATTTGACGACAAGTAGCAGCCAGTATGAAGAAGAAAGCACGGGTACGATCGTAGTAGACTATAGTAATAATGGAAATCTACTATTAAAGTCAGGAGAAATTTCGATCACGATTCCTGCTGGAGCTGAGGTAATTGATGCTGACGGAGGGAAGGTTTCAGGCAATACGATTACTTGGCTAGTTAAGGATTTAGGTATTAATCAGCAGGGCTCTTATAAGGTCAAGCTCAAATTCCCTAAAGCGAATGCAGCTGAGAAAATCGTCCAAGTTACAGCTCAAGCCAAATCAGCAGACGGCGAATGGGCTAACCCAGAATATGCGAAGTCTTCCTTAAAGCTTCTGATTTTCTCCAACAGATACGGAGATGTCGAGCATATACGCTATATTCTTGGTTATCCAGATGCGAAATTCAAGCCTAAAAATACGCTATCTCGTGCAGAGCTTGCGGCAATCGTAGCCCGTTTAATTAATGGAGGAAATACGAATGATAAAGCAAATTATTCAGATGTTCCGTCCAAGCATTGGGCAAGCGGGTATATTCGAATCGTGACCGATAACAAAATCTTTACAGGCTTTAATGACGGAACATTCCGTCCTGAAGCTCCGGTTACACGTGAGGAATTAGCTGTCGTTATGCTTCGTTTCCTGGAGATAGATGGTTCAAATCCGATTAAGCCACAATTTGAAGATGTTAAAGGACGTTGGTCCGCGGCGGCAATTGAGGCCTTGTATCGGAATGGATTAATTAATGGATATCCGGATGGTACCTTTAAGCCGGGCAGTAACATTATCCGTTCAGAAGCTGTTTCATTAATTAATAAAATGCTGTTCAGAGGACCACTGACGAATGTAACGCCTTCGTTCCCTGATGTATCAAGCAGTCACTGGGCATTCGGGCAAGTTGAAGAGGCTTCCCACTCCCATAAGGCGACCCGCAAAGAGAACGGAAGCGAAGTGTTTGTGAAAACTCTGGACGACACAGTGAAATAATAAATAGATATAAACACAAATATTTTCGCTGTAACAAGTAGAAAAGCAAACTCACATAGCTGGTCAAGCCTTCGTCCAAAAAGACAGGGCTTGACCAGCTTTTTTCTAATCTATAAGCCTAACCAAAAGAGATCGTGATACATTGAGCTAAGAGAATATCAATAAGGGGGAAGGTATTCTGAGCAAGGGCTAATCCAAAGTATTGATCATGAGATTGGTTTCTATTTGAATGAATTCAAGTCTATTGCGGCAGGAGTAACTCTGCGACATTTACTTACTCATACCCATGGTTTAATTGAAAAGGATGGAGAAATCATACGAGAGTTTAGGCCCGGGGAAGATTGGGCTTACAGGAATGTGGGCATAAACATGCTTATCCAATTAGTCTCACATGTGTCGGGGCAGACCTTGAGTGTTTTTATGCAAAATCAGCTTTTTGAAAATTGTAACCTTAATGAAACAGGATGGAGAACTAAGCAACATGAGCACCTCATCTACAGCTACTACGAGGAGAAGGACACTTGGGTAGGGCCTAATAACAGTGATGCTGGAGATCAGGGGAATCTCTTTATAAGTGCAAGAGATTTGGCGAAGTGGGGTAATTTACATTTAAGAAAAGGTTATGTAGAGGGTAGACAGATAGTGTCCCAGAAGGTGTTCGAACGTATAACGACCTTTCAAACACCAGATAACATTCCGGCTCATCAGCCAAGAAACGGATTTATTTGGTCGTTACAAAGCGACTCCCCTCTAAGCCAGCTAGGGGGACGATTACCGAGCTGCTCTTACCAAACACTCGGAATTACAGGATGCGCTTGCTTAGTAATTCCGAAATATGAGGCAGTCGTAGTTAGAATGTTTAATCAGTTAAGCAATCCTATTGGCTACGATTATCTAAGCGATATCAGAAAATTTGGAGATCTGGCTAATGATCTTCTAATGAGTAATGAGAAATAGAGTTATAAGAAGGTGGCTGATCTGGAGGTTAATCCAATTCAGCCACCTTATACTCATTTCTATTTCCCCAATTGGGAGAGCCAGTTGGCTAGCTCTTCGGTCTGGGCAAGAACAGCCATAGGGTCATAATACCAGGAGCGTTCTTCTGGCCATGTGTATATTTGCCCCTTCTTCACGGCAGGGATATTTCCCCAAATTGTATCAGCTTGAAAATCCTCAGCTTTTCAATTGTTGGAGGTTATAACAATATAATCCCCTGAGTATTTATCAAGCAATTCGGGTGATATTTCAGCCCACTGCTTGGTCATGATTTCTTCGGCAACTCCAGAAGGGGGCTTACGCCCTAAAGCTTGATAAATCGGCTGACCACCTCGACCAAAATTATCACCATATGCCCAAGTAGTCTTACCACCGTCCTCCATAATAGAGAAGGATGCATCGGCTGGGATGGCGGCATCGACTTTAGCTTTGGCTGCAGCAATGCGGCTATCAAATTCAACTAGCCATGTCTTGGCTTCTTCTTCTTTACCGAGCAGGGAGCCGAAATAAGTCAGCTCTTCGTGAGCATTTTTCAAATTACCATAAGGAATGACCAAAGTTGGTGCAATCTTACTAAGCAACTCGTAACTATCTCCGTTGGCGGTAATGATGAGATCTGGATTCAGAGCGAGAATGCTTTCGGCAGAGGGCTTTCCATAAACACCGGTATCCGCCACGCCAGTTAGTGCCTCTTTGTAATAATAATTTTGCAATGTTAGTCCTGGAGCGCCTATTGGAATAACATTCAAGACAATTAGGC
Source organism: Cohnella abietis (assembly GCF_004295585.1). NCBI lineage: Bacteria > Bacillati > Bacillota > Bacilli > Caryophanales > Paenibacillaceae > Cohnella > Cohnella abietis. The sequence goes on from NZ_AP019400.1 coordinate 425,991, forward strand.
TGCCCAAATATTCTTCAGCCACAATCCGCTTCGGGTGAACTGGGATTTCAATATCTCCGTTAACGGTAGAGACGGTTTTAAATTTTGCCGTATCCGGTGAAGCCTGTCCAGTCTCTTCCGATGGAGCGACGGAGGCACTTGCCGAAGGCGGCAAGGTGCTTGAATTCTCGCTGCTATTGGAGTTGGTAGCTCCGCAAGCGGATACTATAATGGTGAGCAGGAGCAATAATGAAACCATAACGGATAGGCGACGCTTGTCGTGCGGTTGTCTAGAAAACATTTTTTAATCCCCCTTAATATGATAACGATTATCATTATCAAAATAACTTTACAATATAAAGAGGGAAATTTCTATGCCTTGAAATGATACGAGGTTATGCAAATTTGTGATGTTATGTCAGCGCCTTTAGTAACTCCTTAAGCTGCGCCTGTGAAGAAATCGGATCGTAGCCATAGAACATTTCAGGCTGGTTCAATAGGTATACCCGATTATGTCGGACAGCCTCTAAATTTGCCCATTTTCTAGAGCGGAACAGTCGATTGATACGTTGTTGGCCGCTAGGATAGGAAGGTAGATCGGTAATAAAGATATGGTCAGCTGGGTAGGAGGCTATGGATTCAATCTCGGCTTCTATATACCCACGGAAGGCTATTCCTTGATCCAACAGCTGGGATGGAGGACGAAAACCGATGTCATCATATAGGATTTGGCAGCCTCTGCCGTAATTACTACTGAAGCAATAGGCTGATTTCGGACCGATTTCCCAGACAATAGCTGTTCCTCGATTGCCGAGCTCATGGTCAAGTTTTTGATTGATTTGGCCGAGTAGTTCATCGTATTCTGCTAAGCGGTCCTCTGCTTTATGTCTTCTTCCGACCATATCTGCGATTAAGCGGAACTGCTCGCGCCAGTTCATGGTCATATGTGGCAGCTCCAGTACAGGAGCGAGTGGAAGTAAGCTCTTATTTTCTTTCGCCTTGCTATAGCTGATAATAACATCCGGTCGGGCGGCGGCGATTACTTTATAGTAGGCAGATGGTGTGTGTTCGTAGGGATTAAGCTTTTGATCGATATGAATAGTTTTACTGCTTTGTGTATTTTCCAGCCACGGCGTGTAGACGCCAAGATCGGGAATGATGCCTAGTGCCATTAAACTTGCTGTATGATTAAAGTTTAGTGCAACGATTCGTTTAGTCTTTTGCTGATAGGCGGTGGGTGACAGTCCGGTAAGCTCCTTAAATCTGCGGCTTAAATAGGAGCCTTCCTTATAGCCAACCTCCTGCGCAAGAGTATTCAAATCGGGGGGTGCTCCGGATAAAATACTGCGCTGAGCACTACGAATCCGAAGGAGAGTCAGATGAGCATTGAAGGTACGCCCAGTATGCTTACGGAACATACGTGAGAAATGCTCAGGGCTTATGTTGGCTATATCGGCCAGCTGTTCCCGTGTTAGATCTTTGTGGTAATGAGTTTCTATATACAATAAAGCCTGATCAAGCCATGAAAGGGTCTGCTCTTTCCTGGCAGCCTGCTCATTGTGCAGCTCTGTAAGAAGCTCAATAAAGAGCTGCTGTACCCGGAAGGGTTCACTGAGCTGTGGCTCTCGCCACATACTTTCTAATTCGCTTGCCAACCTCAAAGTCCCAGCTGGACAGCGATGCAGAGGGGAGGAGCACGTCAGTCCATATGGTTTAGAGCCATTAGAGGTCAAGCACTGGTACTCGATTTGAATTCCCCGGAGTGGGGATAGTGACTTCTGCTGTATTTTTAAGTAGGGCAGGGAATCGCATAGAAATACACTTCCCCGGGATATCTCATGCGGCTGGTTATTAATATATAATGTTCCTTCTCCACCCCAAACGATAAGAACACGATAATACGGTGTAGCTTCTTCCCATGTATTGTTCGCGATTAATTGATCTAAAGTGGTCAGGCGAATGGGCATAAAGAAGGAATGGGGATAGGGGTATGCTTGTGCGCAAGCAGGGCGGGACGATGGCATAGTTATCTCTCCCATTTAATGATAATTTCTTTAATAGAGCTAAATAAGCTTATTACATTCTATCACGTTAAACCGCCTCCTTCCGTACTGGGAGAAATTCATATTTTCGTAAAGAACACATGACTTTTAGTAGATTGAACATTGCAGTCGTCCTTTGAGCCGCGACAGATATTTAAGTTTGGTTAGCTTTGAAAACAAAAAATGGTTATAGTTAATGAGGATACGAAGAATGTCTTTTTCTGGAGGGATGCGGTTTTTATACGGTCCTGCTTAGTATTTATTTTCCGTCAGGGGGATGTAGTAAATGATTATCGATAGAGCAGCCCTATCTGATGCAGAAGAGATACGTGCACTTCAAAAAATCGCTTATGTAAGTGAAGCAGAAATATATAATGACTATAGCATCGAGCCAATGGTGCAGCCTCTGGCGGAAGTTCAGGAGCAATTCGAAAATTATATCTTCCTTAAAGCTGTTGTGAATGGTTCTATTGTTGGTTCAGTGAGGGGTCTTTTAAAAGAGAGGACTTGCCATATTGGTAAGCTTATCGTTCATCCTAATCACCAGAACTTGGGAATTGGCGAACAATTGATGTTAAAGATCGAATCGTTTTTTGATAGGCCTATAAGATATGAATTGTTTACTGGAAACAAGAGCGAAAAAATCTTCGACTATATGAGAAAATTGGCTACAAAATAGTAAAGACGGAAATAATTAATACGCGGTTGAGTATGATCTATTTGGAGAAACTTGATCTTTAATAGCAATTTAGAATGATACAACGAGTAGCCACCATGGAGGTTTTTTTGATGAAAAGCAAGAAAAGCATTTTTTATAAGCTGGGGCTTACCCTTATTATCGTGTCTATGCTACTATGGATCACTCCTGTTGTAGTTCCCTTTATTCCAATTAGCGTTAAAGCAAGAACGGGAATCATCACTGTCGCTCTCATTGTTTCAGAAATACTGTTCTGGACCGGCGTTCTGCTAGCAGGAAGAGAAGTTGCCAAAAAAATTAGAGGCTACATCAACCCTAAGAACTGGAGAAAGAAGCAGCCAAGCGAAGAGGGTAGTCATAAGGAAGAGTGACTCGTCGCGGGCCTCATTATGCGAAAAAACCGAGTAACGCACCTCAAGAGAGCCACGAGAGGATCTCGTTGTACGAAAAAATCGAGCAACGCGCCCCGAGAGAGCCGCCAGCAGACCCCGATGTACGAAAAAATCGAGTAACGCGCCCCAAAAGTGCGACCAGCGGACCCCATTGTACGAAAAAATCGAGTAACGCACCTCAAGAGAGCCATCAGGGGAGCCCGTTGTAAGAAAAAATCGAGTAACGCGCCCCAAGAGAGCCACTAGTGGACCCCATTGTACGAAAAAATCGAGTAACGCGCCCCAAGAGAGCCACTAGTGGACCCCATTGTACGAAAAAATCGAACAACGCGCCCCAAGAGAGCCACTAGTGGACCCCATTGTACGAAAAAATCGAGCAACACGCCCCAAGAGAGCCATCAGAGTACCCCGTTGTACGAAAAAATCGAGCAACGCGCCCCAAGAGAGCCATCAGAGTACCCTGTTGTAAGAAAAAATCGAGCAATTACACCCCAAGGGTACCATTTTCCACCAGTCGTGCCCTCCAAACAGCCACAGAAAACAATTATGCTGTGAAATTAAAAAAGAAAGCACGATCCATTATTCACAATTAGGCTGAATACCCCTATAATCAGTAGAGATAATGATAATCAATATCAACGATAGGGGTCATACAAAAATGAAATTAATTACACGCTTTACGCAATTGGCACTAACTGTCGTACTCATTTCCTTCTTAGCCGCCTGTGGCAACTCGAACAACGATGCTAAACCAACCTCCTCGGCTGCTGTAGAAGAGCCGTCGAATACTGCTGAGACTGGCGCTTCACCTTCCGCTTCTGCAGAAGAAGAGGCTTTCCGTATATTGACAGACGCAGTGGGTCACGAGGTTAAAGTGCCTACTCACCCACAACGTGTTATTGCAGCATTTATGGAAGATCCACTTTCCGCAATGGGTATTAAACCCGTAGCCCAATGGGGAGTAGCTGGTGTGCCTCAGCAATATTTGCAAGATAAGCTGGGAGACATACCGGTTCTGGATATGAACGGTGGTTTGAAGCCTGAAGAAGTACTCTCGTATTCCCCGGACTTGATTATTTTCCTAGCGCCTACATATATACCTAATGACAGCTATGATCAATTCTCCAAAATTGCTCCAACATTCGTGTTATCTGATAATGCGATGGATTGGCGGGGAAATGTTCAGAAGCTTGGTGCTTTAATGAATCAAGAGGATGCGGCTAAGCAAGCGTTGGAGCAATACGATAAGAAGCTTGAAGAAGCGAAAAGCCAACTTGGTAGTCTCCCAGCTGAGAAGACAGCTATTCTTATACAAACGGGTGATGAGAAAACCTTTAAGCTGTTTGGTCCGAACTTTTACGGTGGTGAAACGCTCTACAATACACTGGGCTTCAAGCAGCCAGCTTTACTTAATGGTGATTATGAATCCTACTCGATGGAAATGCTTGAGCAGTTGAAGGAAGTCGACTATATTTTCGTCCTCTCTGGTAAAGGCCGAGGCAAGCCGCCAGTTGACAATCCTCTCTGGAAGGCACTACCAGCTGTGAAAGCGGGTAACGTATTCGAAGCCGACTCCGGTCATTGGTTTAACGCCAACGTGATTGCTAGCAAGCTCATGATAGATGATGTTCTGAAAAACGTTCATGAATAAAAAGCATACTTTAGACCTGCAGCCTATGGCTGCGGGTCGTCTTTGTTATCGGCTGCTGGATGTTCAGGTTCTAAGAGACACAACGAATACTCGACAATCCGAAAGAAACTTCATCGAGACGAAGTCTCATCTCCTAATTCTCTCGAATGCGCATGGCGGACGGCTGATTATTGATGGGCGATTGCATGTCTTACGTCCCGGATCGTTATTTGTATGCGTCCCCGGTCAACTCGTTGAACTAACGAATTACACGGGACACCCGCTTGAAATACTGCTGCTTTATTTTCAAACGTATGCTATGCCTTCTGATGAATTAACTATTCCATCGACTCCGTCATCTGATTCCTTTCCGTTTCCAAGCGAAGCGATAATCCCATCCGTAATGACAGTTGGTTATCTCTTCAGTACGATCAGCTCCCACTGGGGCAATGGTACTCCTTCGGCATGGCTTCGTTGTGAAGCTGGATTGCTAGAGCTACTGGGCTTGGCACTTCATTATCAGGAGCAGCAGACTGAGCTGGCACTTGAGGCTTCACGAATGGAGCTAGAGAGGCATTACAGAAGTGAGATTACAATAGATGCATTAGCCAAAATTGCAGGTCTGAGCCGATTCCACTTCATGCGTTTGTTCAAAGAGCGATACGGCAAAGGCGTCATGGAATATCGAACGGATTTACGGCTTAGGGATGCCAAGCAATTAATGAGCGAACCGGATTCCTCATCTCTCGGAGACATATTCTATCAAGTCGGATACAAGAACGAGAGCTATTTCAGCAGTCTGTTCAAGAAACAGACAGGGATTGCTCCAGCTATCTATCAACGAAATCAAAAACGTAAAATCGCCGCCTATAGCTGGGTTAACTTTGGGCAGATAGTTCCACTGCAGATCATTCCATTCGCGGCGGCGATGGACCATTACTGGACCGATCACTATCGTAACAAATACGAATATGAGGTCAAAGTGCCTCTGAGTCATCAATATGAGTTTAACCTGAACGCTTTGGAGCAGTCTAAGCCGGAAAGAATTATCGGTATCCATGAGTTTATTCCCATTGAAGAGCAGGACAAGCTAAGACAAATCGCTCCATCCTTGTTTCTGAGTTGGGAGGATGAATGGCGCAGTCACCTATTGAGCGTGGCCGAATTTCTATCGCAGGAGCAGGTTGCGAAGGAATGGCTTAAAGATTACGAAAGAAGAGTATCGGTCATTAAAGCTGATCTTCATCCGATTGTGGGTCGAGCAACGCTCCTCGTTCTCATCGTCGGTGGCAATCAGTTGACAATATGGGGACATCGAGCAGGGACGGTTTTGTACGATGATCTGGGGTTCGTAATGCCAGAGGGGCTTAGTGAGGTTAGATGGGCCAAGTCAATTGAACCAGACGAGCTAGCCGAATGGAATGCCGATAGAATATTAGTCTATGTGAATGACAATCCAGCCTCCCAAACGAGATGGAACAGCTTGAGACAGTCAGAGGGATGGAAGAAGCTTCGAGCCGTACAGAATAATAAAGTTCACTTGGCTTCCAATTGCAGCTGCTTCGAGGCTCCATGGAATGATTATTCAGCCGACGCTATCAGCCGCTTTTTGAACGAAATTCCACGGTTATTTAGTAGCTAGGGGGCAACTTGGAGCCTATTCCAAATCGCCCTCCAATTTTTCTTTGCAATGCGTTCTTCATAAATCTTTGTTCTTTCGGTCGTTTCTTCAAAAAATGGTGTGGGCCTTATAATGAAGTTTAAAACATCTTCTACTCCACAAGGAGCTACTAGGTGGACTTTGTTGTGTTCATCTATTGTGAGACCCAATGCTGTCGCTGTTTCCGGAAACTTTGAGATCGCATCTACGGAAGATGAATAAGGCGGTATGTTATTTGCTACGTGCATTCTTGCTTCATTTTTGACCGACCAAGGAATGTTAGGATTAATACTTCTAAGCTTCTGCTCCCATTTCTTTTCTACTTCTTCATTAACATTACCTTTATCAAAAAAGATCACATCTACATCAGGCAGTGGTGTTCTATTAGTAAACCCGTGAAGCACATCCCAAACTTTAGAACGTACAAAGCCTGCACAAACCCACCAGTCAGGCAGATTCAAGCCTTGTACTGTTTTTAGTATCTCCATCATCCAAATATCCTTTTTAACAAGCTGAATAATGTCTTCCTCTTTGTTTATTTTCATCATCTAAGGTTACTTACCCCCTTCCATAAAGTCGAACGTCCACTCTAATATAAAATAGATTACTTAAGCTGTAAAATTCGCTTTGCCTAAAGGCTGTTGAATATCCAAGACAAGGTGTAAGATTGAATCATATCAGCAGGAAGCTTCGACAACGTAAGGAAGAAGGAATTTATGTGCCTCGTCTACTCGTTACCGCCTTAATTGTTCTTAGTCTCATCTGGGGTGGCTCATTTTTCTTTATTAAACAGCTGCTTGAGGATTTTGGTCCGTGGACGATTGCTTTCCTCAGATCAAGCTTCGGTTTAGTTACAATTGTTATCATTATGCTCATTTTGCGCAAGCCATTTGAATTGAAGAGAATACCATGGATTCCAATGGCCGTTATGGCTTTAGTGAATACTGCAATTCCTTGGGCACTTATCGGGCTAAGCGAAACGAGATTGACCAGCGGAATGGCATCGATATTAAATGCGACTACACCGCTGTGGACAATTGTTGTCGGAACACTGTTTTTCAAAGCAGTTACGAACAGAATGCAATGGATTGGTATGGGAGTTGCTTTTGTCGGCTTGCTTGTTTTACTGGGTATTAACCCAGTTTCGATTATTTCAGTGGATCTATTTGGCTTTGTATGTATGATTACAGCAACGTTGTGTTATGCATTTGGCTCTCAGCTGTCCAGACGGTTTAAGGAATTATCGATGTATCAAATCACATTCGGCACGTTGTTGTGTGCGATGCTTGGTAGCGGTGGGATGGCCTTTTCTGTTGAACAAGTTTCATGGTCCCATCTTGCTTCGTCCAGCAATATGGCTATGATCATCGGCTTAGGTGTATTCGGCTCAGGTATTGCCTATATCCTCTTTTATTATATGGTGCAAAAAGGGAGCCCAGAGTTTGCTACAATGGTCACTTATCTTGTCCCAGCAAGTGCAATTATATGGGGTAGTACACTGCTGAATGAACAGATTCATTGGAATTTATTATTGGGACTGGTCTTCATTCTTGGGGGCGTGTTCCTTGCAAATCGCAAACGACGTTCTGTAGAAGGAGGTATAAAATGACTTTAGTAGCGATGAGTAAGCAGAATTTCGATTCATTAAATGATGAAAGACTTGGGTGGGCGTGCATGGAGCCAACCTTCCTGCAAATTCGTGGGAAAAATGAATCCGTGAAAACAGAGGTTATAACACAGCTAAGCAAGGGGCAACAAGCTTTATGCATGTTTAGGGTATTGCACGATCATGCGATAAATTCGGCGGGGGAGTATTATGCCTGGGTATGCTACCTGCTGGATAAATCGGGATATTGGTCGGGAGTAATGGGCAGCTTGAGCTTTTTTGAAGATACCTCGATGATACGTCTACTTGAGGAAACGAAAGAGACTTTAGAAATAAGAAACAGCGAGCTAGGTGTTCAATGGAGTGATGCTACTATCCCGGATTTGGATCATGACAATGAGCTCCGGCGTACTGTAAGTGTCTTATTTGGGCGTTTTTTGGAAAATGCTCGAGAAAGTCATACACGAATTAGCGTGTACATTCGGTCGAATCCGCAGGAATTTGTGAGCCTAGAAGGCTGAAAAAAGGGCTATCCCCTGGTCTTGGTAGACCTTAGGGATAGCCCAAGCTGCAAGATTAAGGAGATATAGTTACCTTTTCTTATCGTTTAAGGGACTTGAAAGTCAAGGCAGCTAATCCTGCGCCCACAAGCGGAGCGACAATAAACACCCATACTTGGGAGAGAGCGGTATCTCCAAGGAGTAGCGCCGGAGCTAAGCTCCTTGCCGGGTTTACAGAAGTGCCCGTTAAAGAAATACCTAGGATATGTACGAATGCGAGTGTAAGACCAATGATTAGACCTGCGACTCTACTATTACCCTCGTCCGAAGTGACACCTAGAATGGTAAAGACGAAAACAAAAGTAAGAATGACCTCTACGACCAGTGCCAATAAGAGTGAAATCCCAATCCCATAGCCCTCTCCATAGCCGTTGGCGCCTAGATTTGTTACGGCACTTCCCGTTGAATCAATGATGGCATACAGAATGCCTGCACCTGCAAGCGCACCAGCTAGCTGTGAAATCACATAAACGAAGAAATCCTTGCTTGAAAGCTTACGTTTGATCCAAAAAGCGAAGGAAACAGCTGGGTTGATGTGACAGCCCGAGATTGGCCCAATCACATAAGCCAAAGCGACAATGGACAAGCCGAAAGCAAAAGCAATTCCTAAATTTCCTAGATTTCCTCCAGCTGTTGCAGCACTTCCGCACCCGAACAGTACAAGCACAAACGTTCCAATAAACTCCGCAATTCCCTTTTTCCAAGAAGCTCCCATACACAACCTCCATATCTTCTCATCATTGAAGATAGTTCTTTGATGTTCCTCTATGGAAATTATATGCAAAGGATATGAATTATTTCTGAACAATAGGGAAATTTACAATTTAATATTTAGATATGATCGGCTGCTGGGCTAGTTTTAGTTCGTGTGCTAGCAAATAAACATAGAAGAATCAATAACAGATTACATCCCATGGTAATGATAAGACCGTTTTCCATCGACACTCCAGATGCTTGGCTAATGGCGATGATCGCTCCACCGACACCAATGATAACGCCAGGTGTAAATGAATCGGCAAACTGAAGGCTCGCGGACACCTCTCCGGATCCACCTTTTCCAATATTCGAGAAGGCAACTGCACCGCTAGTAGGGTGGGCAAGTCCCATTCCAATACCTGCAATGACCTGGCCAATGACCGCTATGGCAATATTGACAGCTGGAATCCAGAAAACAGTCGTAAATCCAACAACAAGCAGCAGTATGCCAATGACGATTCTTGCATTGCGGCCTCGACCATTATCTGCAGCATCCCATCGTGCTTGTAAAATGGCCACAACACTCCAGCTAATGGCTGCGCTAGCTACAATTAAACCGGCGGTATCAGCAGTCAGACCCTTGATATCCGTTAAGGCAAGGACGAGGAAGTTCTGGGTGCTAACATATCCGGCGAAAAATAATCCCCGTGTCGCCAACACAGAAGGTAAGCCTCTTCGAAGAGTCAAGGTTCCTGCTGGCAGTAGCTTGCGTAACGGCTGCACCATGAGTGCCACACCCACAATAACTAATATAATTCCTAGTGTTTCAGGTAACATCCCTAGGCCCCTCAAGAAAATCCCAGTACCTATGGCCAATAACACGGCTAGCCAAGTAGATGTCATTCCGCCGCTTGTTGCCTTAACAGCCGGGGATTGTATTTTCCGAAAAGCAGGTAAGCTAAGGAACGAGGAGATAAGTAAGATTGGCAGAACGCCCCAAAAAACATACCTCCACGAGAACTGTTGGGAGATAACGCCTGCCACATAAGGGCCAAGCATTGAAGGTAGAACATAGGCGGTACCGAAAGCACCTAGTATTTTAGTACGTAGCTCGTCGGGGTATTTTAACGAAATAGCCGTATATACGCACGTCATCATGGCCCCTGCTCCAAGTCCTTGTAGTGCGCGAGATGCTATTAGAAGGAACATGCTATTCGCAAGTGCTGCCAATACGAGTCCAATTACAAAGATAAGGAGTGCTATTGTAAAAGGTTGTGCGGGACCTTTGCGGTCAATTAGACGACCTACTACGAGTGTTCCAATAATTTGGGCTAGCAAATACGCGCTAAAAATCCATCCGTACAAGTGAATCCCGTTTAGGTCACTCGCGATAGCGGGAGCCACCGTTGTTATGGCTAAGCCTTCAAATCCAACGGCCATAACCGCTAATATAATGCCAAGTGATAATAGGAGATACGGTGGACTAAATATGCTTTGTTGTTTAGACATGATGTTGCCTCCAGCTTCTATATGTATTAAATCTAGGTGCGTTAAATCTATGTTCATTATTGTATCCGGATACTTTATAAACATAAATCTTTACTAAGTAAATGTACGTTTGCATTTTGACTTTGTCAACATTTTTCTTTACAATCTCCGTATACCTATATTTGATTTCGGGATGAGGTGGTATGGGGATGAAGGAAGAGAAGCAAACCAAACAGGAAGTTGCAGCCGTAAGAACGAGGCGTGCGATTATCAATTTATTGAAACAAGAAGGTGCTGCGGACGCCATCCAGCTCTCTAAGGAGCTTGGAGTTTCGGGGATGGCGGTAAGACAGCATTTATATCATTTAGAGGAACAACAATTGGTCACTTTTGTAGAAGAGCCGAGATCGATGGGCCGCCCTGCGAAAATGTGGAGGTTAACACCGAAGGCTAATCGGTTTTTTCCGGATGGGTATGCCGATCTTTCGATTCACTTAATCGAATCCATGAAGGAAGCGTTCGGAGATGCTGGGTTAGACCAATTGTTAGAAGTTCGTAACAAGAAATTGATTAAAGAGTATCTGGATAAGGCTCCTACGACCCTTCCGTTAAACGAACAGTTAGTCGCTCTTGCGGAGTCTCGTACGAATGAAGGCTACATGGCCGAAACAATTGAGAACCCCGATGGTTCCTTTAGCTTTATAGAGAGACACTGTCCCATCTGCTCAGTTGCGCAGGTGTGTGCAGGTATTTGCAGAAAAGAAAAGGAAATGCTGGAGCAGGTACTTGGTGATCAGGTAGAGGTAAAAAGAAGCGAGCATATTCTAAGCGGCGACTTCAGGTGTGTTTATTTGATTAAACCTAAGGCCACTAATGCTCACTAAGTATACAATGACCTTGGAAGCCTGATTTTATGAGGGGACCAACCGCCCACCAAGGCACATTTTGCGAAATAAGGCACTGAGGGCTACTAAGAACGGCGAAGCAAGGTACATTTTGCGGAATAACGCACTGAGGGCTACTAAGAACGGCGAACCAAGGTACTTTCCCCGGAATAAGGCACTGAGGGCTACTAAGAACGACGAATCAAGGCACATTTTCCGAAATAACGCACTGAGGGCTACTAAGAACGCCGGACCAAGGTGCTTTTTACGAAATAAGGCACTGAGGGCTACTAAGAACGACGGATCGAGGCACATTTTACGAAATAAGGCACTGAGGGCTACTAAGAACGCCGGACCAAGGTGCTTTTTACGAAATAAGGCACTGAGGGCTACTAAGAACGACGGATCGAGGCACATTTTACGAAATAAGGCACTGAGGGCTACTAAGAACGCCGGATCGAGGCACGTTTTATGAAATAAGGCACTGAGGGCTACTAAGCTGTACCTGGGTTGCATTCAACATAGTTATGCGATATATTGCATGTAAAATTAATATGTTAAGGATGATTGAAATGCCTGTACCTAAAAATTTTACCTCCCCGATTCGATTGTCTGCTAAAGAACGAGCGCTATCCCAAATCCAACGTTGGATCATTGAGGGAACTCTGCTACCGGGCGAAAAATTACTGGATGCCGAGCTTGCAGAATCTCTAGCTGTCAGTAGAACTCCAATAAGGGAGGCGCTTCAGCTGTTGGAGGTACAGGGACTGGTTTCGATGCATCCCGGAAAAGAAACAAGAGTGACGAGCATTGAAAAAGATGATGTTCTGAAAATGTACCCAACTCTCGCGGTGCTCCATGCCCTGGCAGCTGAATATGCAGCAGAACAGATTTTGCCGGAACAGATTGAGAAGCTGAAGCAGTTAAATGCAGAATTCTCTAGTGCCATAGAGAATGGTGAACCTTATCAGGCGATGGAGCTAGATGAGCAGTTCCATAATCTTATTGTGGAGGCGTCTGATAACGCGTATATTGCATCATTTAGTGCATCGTTGCAGATTCACATCAGAAGGTTTAAGTACGTCTTCTTGAAGCAGTCTATTACTGAAACGCTAGCATCAGTGGAAGAGCATGTTTTGATCATAGCAGCCTTGGAAAAACGCGATAAAAACGAATCCTCGGCTAGAATGAAACAAAATTTAATTAGGCCAATGAATGAGCTGTACGCTATGATATAAGAGCAATAAGCAATAAGCAATAAGCAATAAGTATAATAAAGCTCTAATAAAAAGAAGCCGGGGGTATCAAGCGATGAGTCGCCGATTATACATACTGGGATGTGTAACGATTCTACTGGTACTATCTATGACAGCTTGTTCTAGCGGCAATAACAATAAAAATAATAATAACAACAGCACTAACAACACCAGCACGCCCAGCAGCAGTCCCACCAGCACCCCCACCAGCAGTCCCGCCATTTCGCCGCCTCATAATGGGGAGCTATCGCTTGTACAAGAAACCGAGCACGGCTTATTTTACAGTCCTGATGCCACTGAAAAGGTTAGTGATATGATTCAGACTTTGGCGAATTCATTCGAAGCCAATTATCCGCGCATCGTTGGGCTTTTTAAATATGAGCCATCTGGCAAAACGGTTGTTCACGTGTATTCCAATAAAAATCAATTTCAGAAGATGATAGGTCGGAGTACGGAAGGGACATACGTCGCGGAGGAAAATATCATTAAAGTGTACACACCTTCAAGCTTCAGCAATCAAAAGAATGAAGATGAATACACTTTTCAAGTTATACATGAATTTATTCATGCAGTCATTCAACAGATTAACCCCGCTATTGGACAGGTGAAATTCTTAGATGAAGGCATCGCCTATTATGTCTCAAACCAGCTCGAGGCTGAACTACAGACCCGCACGAATTTCGCAGACATTCCCACTTTTGAGCAATTGAGTAGTCCTGAATATTTTGATAAATCCGGTCATGAGGCTTATTTTTTCAGTGGGACAATCGTGCGTTATATTAGTAATAAGTATGGGGTAGATGCACTGAATGAGCTTATCAAAAACCCTGAGCAAATCGAACAAATACTGAATATCTCGCTAAATCAATTGTATGAACAATGGAGTGAAGATTTGAGGAAGTAAGTTAAGAGCTTATTTAGTATGTTTGCGCCTATTGATCAGAAACGCTGCGCGCTATAGCCGCCACTGGGGTAGAAAGCTATCTTAAAAGTCTATCACCTTTGGTTTGGTAGCCGATGGCTGGTGAGGTGTATCAGAAGCTGGAACAACAGGCTCATTATGAAGATCTATAGGCCGGAACACCGGATGGTTTAGAATAGGGGGATGTTCTTCCGGACGTACACGTAAATTCTGAGCGGATTCCAGAACTCCTTCTTGTCCGGCTGACCGCTTGTCTAACAACTCCAGAAACTGCTGAATGAACTGCTCAGGAGAATAGTGGAAAGATTGCCCGAGCAGCATAAACCGAATGATTGAACCGTTTGACACTCCTACTGATAACAGCAATCCTTCCCCTTTCTTTCCTTGACCTACAAGTCCAAGACGATCGATGTCCATTAACGGAATTTCCGTACGTTCGCCCTCATTCGGATTTATCATGCGAATCGCTATCAAACGTTCGGGCGTTAATAGAAGTATTTTGGCTCCTCCGTTAGCAGTGGTCCAGCTCTGGAAATCTTGGTACAGGCCGATAACGGATTCACTTGGCTGGATAACGCCTATATCCTCTAACTCGAACAGCGATGCCTGATCTACTGGAGTATGATGACTAATTCGGCTTTTAAACATAAATTGAATTGTAGAAATAAGGACGAGAGCATACATAACGGAAGATATCTTAAACCCCTGTAACCCAATAATAACAAGAAAAATAACCACTTGACCGACAGTCAGTACATGGATTTTCCGACTTCGTGAAAGACGATAGAACCAGAAGCCTTTGCCCGGCCTGTAAGGTGGAATAGCATCTAATTGGCGATTTATTGCTGATAGGGCAGCAATGCAAGCGATTGTGATGCCTCCTGCTACAAGCGCCATACGCCAATCCCCCATTGATATGCCTACTAGGGTAAGGAGCGCGCAAAGGATTAAAGCCAACCAAATTATTACTTTTTTCTTCTCAATTTCTCTAGTGGACTGATCTATCATCTCCGACACCCCTTTAATTTCTAATCCTACTGGACCTCCGTTAGCTATGGGAGTACTCCAGAGTCGAGCTATATAAGCTGACTCGGTTGCGTCCGCTACGTTTGGACGTATATAATGCTTCATCTGCTTTTCGTAGCAATGTATCTAATGTATCATCGAGTCTGCCTGAGGCCTCAGCAACCCCGAAGCTGGCAGTTACGACAATAGCTCCTTTATCTGTTAGTAGGGGCTCATCTTCCATTGCAATTCGCAGGCGATCGGCAATTACTTTCCCTTCCTGAAGCGAAGTGTATGGAAGTGAGAGTACGAATTCCTCACCTCCATAGCGAGCAAATAGTGTTTCTTTGGAAAGCAGCTTTCGGCAGGTGTTGACGACATGAACGAGCACTCTGTCACCCGTTTCATGACCTAAGTGGTCATTAACACGCTTGAAAAGGTCGATATCGAACAGGACGACAGTGAACGGATGCTTCTCCATACGGGATGCTGCCAGCATTTCACGGCTGCGTTGAATAAATTGCGTCCTATTGAAAATATGGGTTAGTCCATCATAGAATGCTTGATGCTCAAGCTCGTTCTGCAGGCGCTTTAGCTCGGTTACATTAATGAGCATAAGCAGGCTACCAGCTTGTTCTCCGTTCCGATGACGTAGGGTGGAGGAGCGAACTTGATAGAATTGCTTGCTATTTGAAAGCCACGATAGCTCTTCCACACTTCCATCTGGTAGGTGATAAAAAGGGAACGGTTCACCTGTCACTTCTGTCCATACTTGATCCAGCGTTCTGCCAATCATTGATGGATTCAGGGAAGGAATCATCTGCCCGACGGACTGATTATAGTCAATGAGCCGTTTAGCCGGATCAAGAACGAGAACGCCTTCTCCCATGCTGTCGAAGATTGTTTCTTTAGCAATTGGAACGACAGTGAGCATCTTGGTGGATAGAATGGCCCATATGAATAATCCTGAGCTAAAGCACATGCCCATAGGCACAGGATCAATGCCTGTAGGTGTCACGCCAAGCAGGTACAGTAAGCCAGTGATCATAGGCATCAATTGTCCGCAAATCAGGGTAAACAGCTGAAGTCGGTAAGATTTGCGGGTTTGCTTCCAACGACTGAACAATAGAGAGACAGCGGCGAGCCAGCAACAGAAGGTATAGATGGAAAAAACGATATACCATTCCCCAGCTTCGATTTTTAGAGTGTGGCTATTCATGCCTTCTTGAAACGTAAACACTTTGTAGAAAAGATTGTGGTAATCATTGGTTGCAACCATTAACCATGTGATAAGTGGAACAACAAATAGGGCCACAGTAGCAGCCCGAGAAATCTTTATTTTGAGGTAGTTGAGAATAATCATTAACCCGAGGGGTACAGATAAGGGCATACCAATATACTCAATCAAGTTCCATAGCTTGACTTCCCATATTGTATCGCTAGCCAGCTCAAAGGCATAGCCAAAGCTGTAAATAGTTAATGCTAGTGTATACAGAATAAAGGATAGAGAACCCGGAATCTCATTTCTTCTGAGGAAAACGTATACGCTAAGAAACAAGTTGAAAATTCCTGTTAGGCTAACTAAGGTAATGTAAATCGTCAGTTGCGAATCCATAGATTCCTTGCTCCCTGCTTGTTGACTTGCTGATATATTATCATATGTGTTATGAGATTGAATATAGGTGCCGTTATCCCCCGCCCGATAACAATCAGCTCATTGCTTTCGGACATCTCTTAACACATAACAAAATAACGATATTGTCATTATAATTGTGCTTTGTTATGATAGTGCCATTGAAAAGGAGTTGTTATGTCAAATGGCTCAGGATCTTCCTTTAAATAAAGAAAATATTTTAGATGCTGCGGAACAGGTGCTTAGGCGTTATGGACCGGATAAAACGTCAGTTGTAGACGTAGCGAGAGTGTTGCAGGTTAGCCACGGTACGCTTTACCGGCACTTTGCTAGCAAATCCGCTTTGCGTGAAGCGGTAACTGAGCGTTGGCTGGAAAGAAGCATTACGGCTCCTCTAGAAACGATTGCGAACCAAGCTGGTGGGAGCTCATCAGGACGTTTGCGGTTGTGGCTAGAGACCCTGATTAGAAGTAAAAGAACCTATTCAGTTGATGATTCAGAGATGTTTGCGATGTATGCGGCTGTCACGTTAGAAGCGGTTGAGATGATAACGGTACATGTCGATCGGCTCATTCAGCAGGTGGCACAGATTGTCGAAGAAGGAATTAAGTCTAAAGAATTTAAGTCTGGATCGTCGTCGGAGGGCGTTGCCAAAGCTATTTTCATCGCCACCTCGCGCTTCCACCATCCCTCACATGCCTATGAATGGGTAGAAGAGAAAACGAATGAAGAGTTTGATGCAGTATTTAATCTGATTCTCTCTGGAATTACAAAGTCTAGTTAGCGAGGCTGATATCTATTTATTTATCTAGTTATTTATGAATTGACACTTTCCCAATTTAAACCTATAATTCAAGAATACCCAGTGAGAAGGTTGGTTTTAAAACTGGGGAACCACGCAATGAAAATTAAACCTATTATCTATAACTTAATTAAAGGGGATTTATACAATGGCTGCTGTTCAAACATTCAAAGCAACTGCACAACTGCTAGACGGCGTTAAAGTTAAAACGACTTCCAGACAATTCGAGTTAATTATTGACGAGCCTAAGAGCTTGGGTGGAACAGATACAGGAATGAATCCCGTTGAAGCTCTGCTTGCTTCTTTAGGGGCATGTCAGGCTATTGTTGGTAGAGTTTATGCACCTAAATTCGGCGTAAATCTTGAAGATTTCCGTGTAGAGGTTGAAGGCGAGCTTGATCTAGACGGATTCTTTAACAAATCCGACGTTCGTCCAGGTTATTCCGATATTCGTTATACATTCCACATTAAAACCGATTCACCACAAGAAAAGGTTGAGGAATTCGTACAATTTCTAGAATCCAAATGCCCAGTTGGCGATACGATCGCAAACCCGGTTAATCTTAAATTAAACGGTATCGTTATCGAAAATTAAATCTGTGCCTTACTTCTCATATAGCAGCATGCTCGAAGGGACACTTTGTGTCCTTTTTTTTATATTGATTCAATCAGCAGTCAGCCACCTCCAAGCTCCCGAGTATCACCGCGACCGCCACATCCGTTCATCAAGCCTCGTGAGATCAGAAACATGAAAGATCCAGCCCTTCACTACTAAGCCTCATATGTAACTCGCTAATCCATCGGCATGCTGTTAATCTGTATGATATTTCATATAGAATAGTCTAAATAACCACTAAATGCTCCATTCTGTATGATTATTAGTACAGATTCCTTTACTTTGCCTTTTTCATGGAAAATCTATATGATTTTTCATACACACTCACACTCACACTCACACTCACACTCACAATCACAATCACAATCACACGAATCAAATGTTCAAACCAAACTTAGATATGAATGAAACCTACACATGTTCACCTATGTCTCTCGTCACAAAGCCTAAAGCCTAAATCAATTGTCCGGAGGTTAAAACATGTTGAATGGGGTACAATCGCAACCAAACCAGAGGAAATGGATCGCTCAGTGGGAGTCAACAAAGCCGTTAACGGATAAGTGGATGTACGCGGGTGAAACTCATAACATTACGATAAACACACTGATTATCATAACGGATGGTCAAGCTATGTGGAATATTAATGGAAATAATATTCATGTAGCGTTTGGTAATTTGATTGCCGTTGAAGAGAATTCGGTTATCGAAGTAGTAGAGGGTGGGAATCTCGATTTAGCAGGCTGGCAAATTGGTTTTGACGCCTATTCCTTTTTCGATAAAGAACGAGGACTAATGAAATTTGAATGGCATGTGCCGGTTGGAGATACCTATCAAAAGGTGCAATTAACCGGCGGGTTTTTATCAAGTATTAGTGATCGTTTATCTGAAGGCTTACCTGATGATTCTAGCAAAACGGTAGTTGATACCCAGCTTTTTTTATATGGATTATTAAAAAATTTATATCATAAACAGGCGAGCGAACAGCAGACGATTGAAGAAGGGGTCATGCGCTCAATTGCCTATATGCAGGAGCATTATGATGAGGTGATAACACGAGCACAATTGGCACAAATTGCAGGGATCAGTCAGTGGCATTTTTCTCGGAAATTTAGTGAAATATGTGGTAAACCACCCCTGGACTATCTAGCGAGCTATAGGATTTATCGTGCGCAAGAAGAGATGTTATTAACCTCAGCCAAATCCCAAGATATTGCTAAAAAAGTAGGCTTTGAAGATGCTCATTATTTTAGTCGTCGCTTCAAACAGTTTACAGGAGTGTCACCGAGAAATTATGTTCACACCTTGCACCGACGAAATGTTTTATCGATTTCTCCCCAATATGCTGAAAATTTAATCCAATTAGGCATAATACCGCGTGCTGTCATAGTAACACCCATACTCCTAGCCCAGCATCAACGGCTGCTATTTAAGCAACATAATGTTGAGTTATTGGAAGCAAAGCAATTCGTTATTCCTATAGAATTAATACAACAACAGAAGCCGGAATTAATTATTGGACATTTTGTAACAGAAGATATTAAGAAGAAATTGCGCACAATCGCACCCATATTAACAGGTCTAACAACCGATAAGGATATCCTTCTTAATCAACTCGCCGCTATATTTGATAAACAAGAAGAAGCGAATAAAATCCAAACTCAAATGGACAATAAAGTGAATGCGGCACGAATAGAGTTGAAATCATATATTCAATCAGCAGCTACAATCATGGTTTTGCGAGTAGAGCCTTTTGGGTACCGGTATTTAGGTGGACACTCTAGTGGGGTTTCCCAATTACTGTATACGAAATTAGAGCTATCACTTCCGGAGCCATTAAAGGCAGGAGAGGCATGGTTTAACCCATGTTCAATAGAGCTCTTGTCTATTGCAAATCCAGATTATCTATTCGTGGAGAAACGCGTGATGGAGAACTTTAGTGCAGAAGAAAACATGAGGAAATTAATGGAGAGTAGTCAATGGAAAAGTTTGAAGGCGGTAAAAAATAATCGAATTTTTTATATTGATACAAGCCTTTGGGTAGATGGAAATGGAGTTATCGGGCAAGCTCTTATCATTGATGAAATTGTTAGCAGTCTATTGAGGCACACTAGTGATGAAGCACAATAATCCAACTAAATGCGCACCATTAGCCATAGAATAACATCCTCATATTTGATACTATCTGATAGTGATAATCATTATCAGATAAAAGGGGAGAGCTCATAGTGTCGAAAAGATTGATTGCGTTGTTTGGAATAGCTTTATTGGCTTTTGTTGTCGTGGCATGCTCGAATTCATCAAATAAGAAAGAAGAGGAATCTTCTACAGAAGCTATAGAGAAGAATGAAACTAGAAAAATTAAAGATTTTTATGGAGAGGTAACCATCCCGGTTAATCCGCAAAAAATACTCGTAACCAACTCAGCCTATGCCGAATTTTTGATCGAGATGGGAGTGCCGCCACAATTTGCTGTAGTGGTTCCTGAGCTTGAACCCGACTACCGTGCGCCTTATTTACAAGAGCATGGGGTTGAAATAATCAAGAGTACGCAATATGAATATAATTATGAACAATTGCTCAGCTTATCCCCGGACATCATTATTATTCCAGGAATAGGCCCTGAAAAGAAAGTGTATGAAGAGTTGTCGAAGATTGCACCGACGGTTGCTTTGAATACAAATACCGCAATGGATAAAGCGATGCCTGAATTAGCTGAGCTATTCGATAAAAAAGCACAATCGGAAAAGGTTTTAGCTGAATTTGATCAGAAGGCGAAAGAGGCAAAAGAAAAAATCCATCAAGCCATTGGTGACAAAACCGTACTCGTTCTTCGAGTTGAGCCCAAAAGATACCGTTATTTAGGACCAAAAGCGGATGATGATGTTAGCCGATTTTTCTATGAGACACTTGGACTAAAAAGTCCTGAAATTTTTAAAGATGCAACAGATTGGTTCGTGCCATTTTCATTAGAGATATTGCCGGATATTAAAGCGGATTACATTTTCCTAGAGAAAAGAAGTATGGAAAACTATGATAGCTCCGAATCATTGAAGGAGTTAGAAGAAAATTCATTGTGGAAGAACATGGATGCCGTTAAAAATAATCATATCTTCCCGTTGGTCACCAATAATTATATTCAAGCTAAAGGTCCCATCGGATCAAGCCTTCTAATAGACTACATAGTAGAAAAGCTGGTCCCTTAAGTGAATACAGAAAAACTCGATATTTATGACATTACGATTATTGGCGGTGGACCTGCGGGTATGTATGCGGCTTTTTATAGTGGGATGAGAGCCATGCGTACAAAATTAATTGATGCAAAAGAGGAATTAGGGGGATTCATGCGGACATATCCTGAGAAGCTAGTTTGGGATGTCGGCGGAGTAGATCCGATTCATTGTGAAAAATTGATTGATTCTCTAATCAGACAGGCGAAGACATTTGATCCAACCATTGTATTAGGCCAGGAAATTGCTCGTATGGAACGCCGTGACGATAACGTCTTTGTTGTGACCTCCAAAACGGGTGAAAGTCATTATACACGTACAATATTGTTATGTGCTGGGCGAGGAATGACGCAAATTCAAAAGCTGCATATTGAAGGTGCGAGTCGCTATGAATTGAATAATCTCCACTATACGATTACGGATTTGTCGAGGTTTAAAGATAAACGAGTGCTTATATCAGGCGGGGGAGATTCTGCAGTTGATTGGGCGAATGAAATTGTAAAATTGGCGAAACAAGTCACGGTTGTTCATAGACGAGATGAATTTACTGCACACGAGCAGCCTGTAGCGCAAATGAAAGCATCAGCTAAGATAATGACACCTTATATTATCTCTCGCTTATATGGTGCGGGTGATCGAATTGAAAGTATTGCTCTTGAACATTCGGAGACCGGTGCCATCGAACATATTGAAGCAGATGAAGTTGTAGTAAACCATGGATTTGATCGTGATTTTGGCGATTTATTAAAATGGGGATTAGACAAAGAGGATTATGGTGTGTCTGTTGATCCACGAATGCGAACAAGCATCCCAGGTATTTTCGGAGCTGGCGATTTTATCACCTATGGAAGTAAAGTTCGTTTAATCGCAGGCGCCTTTAATGATGCAGTATTAGCTGTTAATAGTGCGAAGCTTTATCTAGAACCGACAGCATCAGATATGGCTGGTGTTTCTTCTCATAATGAACGTTTTAATGAGAAAAATAAGGCGATTATGCATGAGTAAGTAAGAGTCGAGAGACTGCAAGGGACGCAAATTTGGGGGCTGTGACAGGTGAGTTTTGACCTGTTGCGGCCCTCATTCGCGTTTTACCGAGCAATAGCTGGACAAATACTCTCCCGTTCTCGTATGGTTGAAAAAGTAAACCGATAACTGCTAAGCAGGTGTTGTCCTGCTAAGCCCCTCTGCTGGTATCGGAAATACATAGCGAGGTGTTGTTATGGAGTCATCAGAAACGATCAGATTATGGGCTAAAACACCAGTTAAAGTGATAGATATCCGCCATTTTTCGTTGAAGCCGGGAGAGCAATTGCAAGCCTATAACCTTCCCACAAGCGCTTTTCTATTTATTAATCATGGAGAAGCCAGGCTGAAGTTAGATGGAATGGAAGCTACGCAAGCTCATTTTCAAGTCGCGCATGGCGGTAAAAACGTATGTCTGAATATCTGGTGCTTGGATCATCCCGTTGACTATTACCTGATTTTATACAAACCTGTTTATGACAGATCAGGCCCGTCTATGTGTAGCCAAGTAGACCGGCTGCTTCCCTATGCGCACCCCTATGTATTCCAAGCTAGATATCCAATATTTCTGACTTCACTTCTCGAGCAGATGCACCAATTGTGGACGACTGGAGAAGAGCTGGATAAACTGCAAGTGACCGGATTGTTCTATCAATTTGTTCATGAACAGTTTCGTCAGCTGCAAATAGCTGGGGATGAAATAGCTGAGCCAGATTTAGCTACACAGATCGCTCAGTACATTCGAAAGCATTATCGCCAAACGATCTCTATGGAGACCATGGCTAATTTGTTTCATTACAGCACGCACTATCTCTCAAGGGTGTTTAAGCGTAAGTTTGGATGCAGTCCAATCGAATATGTCCTTCAGACTCGTATTAATCGAGCGAAATCGTTATTAACCGAATCAGATACTCCCATTCGGGAGGTTGCTGAGGGCGTCGGATATACAGATATGTATTATTTTAATCGACTTTTCAAAAAGCTGGTCGGCGAGACTCCGGCGCAATTCAAAATGCACAGCATTGCGCTAAAAGGTTCAATTCGTACTAATTTTATGCCCGAATCGTTCATTGCTCCTCGATCAGTAATTCGTCATACTGACAATAATGAGAATCATTATCACGAAGAAGCCTGGAGAGTGAATGAAATGAATGTTAGATTTAAACCTTCTTTTGCAGTGACCCTTTTGTTTAGTTTGTCTCTGCTGCTGGCAGCCTGCGGTGGCGGGAATGAGAATGTGCAATCATCAGAAATGAGAGAATATACGGATGGACTAGGGCGACAGGTCAAAATCCCCGTTCAACCAAGCAAGGCCGTCGTTCTGTCTTACGGAGGTTACCTACTCCCATTAGGATTAAAGCCTGTAGGCGTCAATGAAGAAACCCTAGATCAATATCCGGACAAGATGGCCGATGTCGAAAGCATCGGAAAAGGTACAGGTAATTTAGAGGCTATCTCGGCACTGCAGCCGGATCTCATTATACTGCCTGACTATTATAAGAGTGACATCTTTGATGCCTATTCGAAAATCGCCCCAACGATAGCCGTGCCATGGGGAGGCGATCCAGATGTTGTAAATACGCTAAGAACGATGGGCGATATTATGAATCGGAAGCAAGAAGCCGAAGCTTGGATTACGAAATTCGAAGAAAAGCTGCAGCGCCTAAGGGACAAGATTGATATTAAAATTGAACCGGGTACGACTGCGATATCTTTCATTATATATAATGGAGAAGTGCTGCTGGGTGGCGAAGGTGGAACATTGGGTAAACTAATTTACCAAGATTTCGGTTTCCAGATGCCGGCGCAATTCAAACAATTTGCCGATGGCGGTACAGCTTTATCCATGGAGGAGCTTGTTAATAAACCTGCTGATTATTTCTTTACTCAGATGACAGATGAAGAGATGAAGGCGATGACGGAATTGTTTAAGGAGCCTCTTTACCAATCGATCCCCGCCATCAAAAATAATCGAGTGATTAATGTTTCCCGCGACAAATGGAATTACGGGCCCTACCTAGTAGATGAAGGTGTCGATATCTTGATTGAAGAGGTAACGAAGCTGTTAAAATAAAATGAGTTACGTATTTAAATCGTGCAACGATAATATCTGTACAGAGCATGGCGGGATAAACGCTATTGCTCTGTATTTTTTTGTGTTAATAATCATGCAAATCAAAAAGGTTTACATCAGTAGTACGAATTGATAAAATAGGTTTACAACAGTAGTACGAATTGAGGTGCTGAAATGGCAGAAGATAAAAGTACGATATTATCGGGCAGCGAGTGGCGTATTATGGAGTGCCTATGGGAAGAGACTCCACGCACCGTGATGCAGATCGTTAACCGTTTAAAAGAGGAGACCGGCTGGGCTAAGAGCACCATCACTACGCTGGTCAGCCGAATGGAAGCGAAAGGGTTGCTCTATTATAAGGATGGCCGCAAAGCCAGAGAGTATTATCCTGCTATCACTCGCAATGAGGCGGCAATTTCTGAAACGGAGTCTCTTCTGAGCCGAGTTTACAGAGGTAGCGTCGGAATGATGATGAACACGCTAGTGGAGAAAAAGCCACTCACAAAAAATGAGATAGAAGAGCTGTATGCGATACTCCAGAAAGCAGAGGAGGCGAGTGAATGATCGAAGCCATTGTTACCTCCTCGGTGCTGATTGTTATGATTATCGTTCTGAGGCGCTTTCTAATGGGCAGAATCAGTTTGCGCCTGCAATACGCACTGTGGGTATTGGTAGCTATTCGGCTGCTGCTTCCGTTCTCACTTCTGTCGAGCCCTGTTAGTGTTATGAACGCAATGAGTCATAAGCTGGAGCAAAGCGTGGCGAATCCCTACCCTCCGCTCGTGGATCGTCCCGATTCGATTTATATGTATACAGAACATTCAACGAGGGACACCGTAAATTCCTCTGAAGGAATTGGAAAACCTGATTCGAATGCAGCGGCTTCCTACATAAAGTCAGATTTGATGAAGAACTTGCTTCACCTGTTCTGGTTCATTGGTTTTAGTTTTGTTGTGCTTTGCCTGATTGTGGCAAATATTAGCTTCTACCTTAGGCTAAAAAAGCAGGCGATACCTGTGAAAGTCGATGACTGCCCGTTACCGGTATACCTTGCACAAAATCTGCCATCTCCCTGTCTGTATGGAATTTTTAAGCCGGCTA
Organism: Cohnella abietis; assembly: GCF_004295585.1. NCBI lineage: Bacteria > Bacillati > Bacillota > Bacilli > Caryophanales > Paenibacillaceae > Cohnella > Cohnella abietis. The sequence continues at coordinate 451,284 of NZ_AP019400.1, forward strand.
TTTATGTGACAGCGGAAAGTCTTGAAAGCAAGGAGCGATTGCGTCACATCCTCGCTCATGAGCTGACCCATTACGCTCATAAGGACCACCTCTGGTCTTTCGTACGCGGGATATGTATCGCAATCCACTGGTTTAATCCGCTGGTTTGGGCTGCTGCGGTCCTATCGAGACGCGATTGTGAGCTTGCTTGCGACGAGGGCACGCTCCTCCGTTTGGGAGAGGACAGCCGCGTGGAGTATGGTCGTACGTTGATCGGTATGATGACAACACAGGGCAGCCCGATGGATTTGCTTCGTGGTGCTACGACGATGACTTCAGGCAAGTCCAGCATTCGAGAACGAATTATTTTAATCGCCCAAAAACCCAAGATGAAAACGGTAACTTTGATAACGGTGTTGCTCATAGCCACTATTATAGCCACCTGCACCTTCACCGGGGCCGTAAGCAGGAGCAGTATGAATAAGGCGATAAATCTGCCCATTAACGAGAGTAACACCAAAGTGTTACCGGATGTGGAGAATACAGCCGCTCAGTCCACTCTTGACACCGTTGTATCAGAAGCGATATTGAACCATAATGCAAAAAGCTATAGGGGTGGCGAGTTTAAAACCGAGTCCCATGTCACACTAAAGACGGTAGAGGACCAAAGATCGGCTGTCGTCTATTTGATGGCTTACTATGCGGAGTTTGATTTTCCCGATCGGAAACCAGTGGATGTCAGCGGAAGCCATATTCCCGTAGCTCTGACATTCTCTAAAGACGATAACGGTGCCTACCACCTTAAGGAATATTGGGAAGCGTCGGACGGCTCCTATTACTTTTCATCCATTAAAAAGAAGTTTCCCGCAGATTTATTAGAGGGAGTATCTCAAATGCAGTCAAACGCCGAGCGGCACTATGCCGTTTGTTTGGAGAAAGCGAAGGAATATTTAAGGGGCAGATTGTCTGAGGAGGAATTGTTTTCTGAGATTATTAGCAGCCCGAAGCAGGCCTCCAGCCCGAATGCGTATATTGCTGAGCATCAGGAGGAATACAATACGCTAATCTCTCGGGGGGATACTACTCTGAGATATATCTTCAGCCGGTTTATAGAGGGCAGACAGAACGGACTAGAGGGCTGGATTATGCTGTCAGTCGGCCGTGAGATCTTAGGGGACGAAGATAAGCCGGATTCAATTGGAGATTTTCCTCAAGAATCGTTTAATAACTATGTTAAGTTAGTAAAACAGTTAAGAGATGCAAATTCTATGGAATATATGGAAAAATATTACCCGGGAGCTTATATTCTTCTGGCAATGCTTAACGAGTCGAGTAACGCTTAGTGCCAATTATGCAAGGATAAGTGATTGAACGGATTACCACAAAGTATGGAAAAAACGAAGGCGACAGCGAAAATCTCGCTGTCGTCTCGTCAGTTAATACGTATTTAAGGTTTATGATGTTCGTTCCGTAAAGCGCTACTTATTCTTTTTTTCCATTGCCGCCTTGAGCAATTCTCCAAGGTTGGACCCGGCGGACTCCTGCTTATTGGAGTATTCCTGAACAAGCTTTTGTTGTTCACGCTTATTGATATGCTTGCTGTCTTTATTGACCATCTCCGTGATTCCGCAAGGCTTACACTGCACGTATAATCCGGCCTTGCCTTCTTTCATCTCCATCTTTTTCTTGCACTGAGCGCAGCGGCGGTTGGACAGTTGGACTCCGTCTGAACGTCGGTAACCGCAGTCCTCGCTTGGACAGGTCAACACAAGCCCCCGTTTAGTCTTCTTCTCCAACAGCCGAGTGTTGCAATCAGGGCAATGACGGGTGGAAATGTTGTGCGGGACGTAGGCAGCTTCACTATTTTTTACGCCGGATACAAAGCCTTGTGCCATCTCTCGAATGCCATTAAGAAATAGCTCTGGTTTGCCTTGCCCATATGCGATCCGTTCCAGCTCCGCTTCCCATCGGGCTGTCAGCTCAGGTGTTCGCAGATTCTCAGGAGCCAGCTTGATCAGTTGCTTGCCTTTACCGGTTGGATGGAGCAAATTTCCTTGCCGCTCAATAGTGTCAGAGCTGACCAGCTTCTCAATAATGTCAGCTCGAGTTGCCGGTGTGCCGAGTCCGTGCTTCTCCATTTGGGTCAACAGAGCTGCTTCCGTATATCGTTTCGGTGGTAAAGTCCGTCCACCCTGAATCCGGCATTGCTTTACAGTGAAGGATTCGCCTTCGCGTAGCTCAGGCAGCACGGCAGAGCCTTCCTCAGCGCCGTCTTCGGCTTCATCGTCATCCAGTGTCTGTCCACCATAGACGACACGCCAGCCGTTATCCTTGATTGTTGTACCTTTAGTAAATAACGTCTCAGCCGCAATGTTAATCGTAACGTCTACTTGATCCAGCCTAGCAGGTGGATAGAATAAGCTAATGAAGCGTTTGACGATTAGATCATATAGCTTACGCTCTTCCGTGCTGAGTGCATTCAGGAGCACAACTTGCTCCGTCGGGATAATCGCATGATGGTCCGTAACCTTACTGTCATCAATAATTCGTTTACCAAGCGTAAGCTTTGCTCGCAGTAAGGGTCTTGCAAGCGGGGCATAGGGGCCTATAGCAATACTAGACAGCCGTTCCTTCAGTGTGTCTGCCATATCCGAAGTGAGATAACGTGAGTCGGTTCGCGGATAAGTGACCAGCTTATGTTGTTCATAAAGCTTTTGCAGGACATTGGAGGTTTGTTTCGCCGAAAAGCCAAGCAATCGATTGGCGTCCCGCTGTAGCTCTGTCAGATCGTAGGCCAAGGGATGCGGAATTGTTTTCTCGCTTTTTCTTAGCTTGACGATAGAGCCTGTACGACCATTCAGCTTCTCTTGTAATTCCTTTGCCTTTGCAGTGTTGAATATTCGTGATCCTCCATTTGCATCTCTCCATATTGCTTCAAACGTTCCAAGATCGATGCGAAGGACGCTGTACTCCTCCGAACGGAACGCTATTATATCGTTCTCTCGCTGCATAATCATTCCCAGGGTGGGGGTCTGAACACGTCCGGCTGATAGCGGAGTGCCGAATTTGCAGGTCAGGGCACGTGTTACATTAAGGCCAATCATCCAATCCGCTTCAGCCCGGCAGCGAGCAGATTGATATAGCCGTTCGAATTGACTGCCCGGCTTCAGAGAGGCAAAGCCTTCTTTAATTGCCTTATCGGTTTGAGAAGAAATCCATAGCCTTTGAAATGGCTTTTTCCATTTGGCTTTATCGATAATCCATCGCGCCAGAAGCTCGCCTTCTCGGGCAGCGTCGGTGGCCACAATTAGCTGCCCAACATCCTGTCGCTGCATGAGCTGCTGCACAGCTTTAAACTGATGATTGCTTTCCCTCAACACCTTCAATTTCATCTGGCCAGGCAGAATCGGTAGATCCTCTAGCGCCCATGTGCCTAGCTTCGAGTCGTAATCTTCCGGCTCGGCCAATCCAACCAGATGACCCAGTGCCCATGTCACCACATATTTCGGCCCCTCTATGTAACTCTTATGCTTAACGCTGCTCCCCATTACACGCGCAATTTCCCTTGCGACCGATGGTTTCTCCGCTAATATTAAAGTTTTCATCTAGATGAAATAACACTCCTTCTTCTATTAAATAGACGATCACGTATCCATTGCTGATCGTTCAACGTTTCTTTTGCCCTAGAACCAATATACGGGATTTAATAGAAAAAGAAAAAGAATTCCAATAAAAAATGCCTTAGTCCAGTGAGCTGAACTAAGGCTAAAATGAACTCATATAACGTGGGATTTGCGAATATCTATTGTTTTTGTTTATTTTGACTTTTGAAGCTTTAAGCCATAAGTATCATTGATCGCATCCAAGCTTTTTTGCGGAAGCTCATCTATATATCCTTGCGGGACAGCAAGTCCCTTTGCAATATGTTTATTAACACGATCCACTATTTCTTCAGTGGTAAGTTTCTGCGGGACATCGTTTTTCTTTGGATCCGCTAGCAATCGATTACCATCTTTATCGTAGAATACAGTGGTTCCATCCTCATATTGGAGGGAAATATTTCGCCCCTCAACTTGTTTCCCCGTCGGAATTTTGACCGGCACAGCTGATCCCGCCGCATACGCAGCAGTCCCGCCACCACCTAGCAAAGCCATTGCAGCAACAAGGGACAGCGCCAACACCGGTTTTTTCATTTTTTTCTCATTCATAAGATTCATAAGCCTCCTTTTCATAGCTTTTTTAGGACCGCATAAACTGCTAATGAAAACTATATTTCTCTGTTTTACCCCATACTCCAGCATGGACAATAGCGTTTCGCCGTAATATCTTCGGTTTTCCATATCCATTTCCTTAACGACCTTTTCATCGCAGGATAGCTCGCATAGGATATTGATCTGTTTATTGAGCGAATAAGCTGCCGGATTAAACCAGTGAATCGCATTTGCGATAAGCACCAACAGCTTCACAAGCAAATCGCCACGCTTTAAATGAATAAGCTCATGGGATAGGATCATAGCCAGCTCTTTTTCACCAAACCTGATATCTGGCAATACAACAATTGGCTTCCATAACCCCATAACCATTGGCGTTGTTGCGCGAGCACTTATGATTACTTTTACAGGACTTTGTACCGTGTCACATACTCGGCTTTCTTGTAAGATCGAACGCCTGAATGCTACATAATTTTTGACATTCACAGCAAGAAAAACGATGGTTCCAATAGCCCAAATTACGGTTGTGAATAGTACAATTCCCTTTGTGTTATTAAACCGTAACAGATAGTCAAACAGCTGGTTCATGAATAGTGAGCTGTTTGTTCCCGTTTGCTCCATGGGAATGATGTGTGCATTTTGTTCCGCAATCATTCCCGATTCCGAGATTGTGCTTGTGTCTTGTAAGACGGAGCGTATAAAAGAGACGAGTCTGATCATAATCTCCGAGCCATCAAGAAGAAAAAATACGGGAATTAAAGCCGAATAATAATGCCACGTCTGAGAAAAAACTTTTTGCGTGAAGGGCTTTATACTGTTTTGCAAAATCCAAATGATCGTTCCAACGGATGAGGCAATGATAAGCGATAAGACTAATGTCATCATTTCTTACCATCCTCGCGGGTGAACCACTCTTTTAACTCCGCTATGTCATCTTTACTGAGTTCATCCTCATCAACCAGGGCAGCAATAAAGTTTTTAGCTTTCCCGTTGTATAAGCGGCTAAGAAAGCTTTGCGTTTCGGATTTTTTATACTCACTCAATGTCAAAGCAGGGTCGTAATAGTTCACCTTGCCGTTCAGTGATTTAGTCAAGAAACCTTTCTCAATCAGCCGGTTCAATATAGTTGATAGTGTCGACGTTTTCCAACCCTTAGTTTTGAAAATGTCTAAAAGCTGGTTAACCGTTACGGATGTTGCTAATTCCCATATCACCTCCATGACTTCCATCTCGGTTTCAGACAGTCTTCCTAAATTTTTCATTGGGCGCGCACCTCTGATTATTACTGCGACAACTTGTCGTAGGTAAAATATACGACAAGTTGTCGCAGTTGTCAATAAGTGGATTGGCTCACCCGAGCCAACCACAGATTTATACCTCAAAGATAACTAAGGACTGATAACGGTAGTTGAATAAATACAGTTTAAGATCAATCGCGGGGAACCATACCATAAGTGACGGCGAAATAAGTGTTTCAAGACCCTAAGGCAACAAGTTTTGGGGTTCTTTCTTTTGAGAAAAATCGGCAGAAAGACGGCCATTTATAAACCAACCCAGTACCAAAGCAAGTATCGCGAGAATAAATTCAATCCCAAAAACCGTTTGCAAACCGCCAACGATACTTTGTGTTTTATCTTGAAACGCAGCGGGATCGAGGGAATGGTGAAGATAACGATTGGCTCCGGAAGACATGATGCCGACGAACAAAGCGATGCCAATTCCCCCAGCAATCTGTTGGAGCGTATTGTATATGGCTGTGCCATGGGGGACCAGGTGACTCGGAAGTTGATTCATTCCTGCCGTCTGAGCCGGCATGACGACAAACGATATGCCTAAGAATAAGAGGACATGATTGAACAGAACGGAGCCTCGGGTTGTATCGCTGTCGATACCGGCAAACAGCCACAGCGATAGGGCGATCATGACCAGTCCGGGCATTATGACGAATCTCGGCCCGAATTTATCGAATAATTTTCCCGTCACAGGCATCATCATTGCGTTTAAAATACAGCCTGGAATCAGAAGTAAACCTGTCGCGAATGCTGTCAACTGCATCACATCCTGCATATAGATCGGCAGCAAAGTCGTGGTGGCGAATAAAACCATCATCAGCATTACTATCAATACCGCTACCAAAGAGAAAGCGGGATACCGGAATACGGAAAGATCAATCAAAGGCTCTTTAATCTTGAGCTGCCGCCAAATAAGCAAGAGCAGGAAGAGGCCGCCTATGGCAATTAAACTGTAACTCCCAGGACCAGCCCAGACACCAGTCTGGCTGAAACCGTAGGTGACACAACCAAACCCGACGGTTGACATAACAATGGATAAAAGATCGACCCTTGGCTTGGTTATTTCTGTCACATTTTTCAAGTAAATGAATGCATAAATAATCGAAAACAATGTGACAGGAATCACCATGTAGAACAGCCATCTCCAGTGTAAGGTATCAATAACCAACCCCGACAAAGCTGGTCCGATTACAGGGGCGACCATGATGACAAGCCCCATGAGACCCATGGCAGCCCCCCTGCGTTCCGGAGGATAGAGAGCAAGAATTGTATTCATCATCAACGGAATCAATAATCCTGTCCCGCAAGCCTGAACAACTCTGCCTATCAGCAAGACTTCGAATCCAGGGGATACTGCACACAAGTAGGTACCTGCTAAAAATAACGCCATCGCGGACATAAACATCCGGCGAGTCGTGAACCATTGCTGCAGCAATGCGGTCACCGGCACCAGTATGCCGATCATCAGCATATAACCGGTCGATAACCATTGTATGGTCGAAGCAGCAACGTTGAACTCACGCATTAATCCAGGAAATGTATTGGTAAGCAAATTTTCGTTAAGATACGCGATAAATGCACCGATGAGCAGGGCGGCTAACATCGCACCTCTCTTTATTCCGCTTGCCTCTTGAACCCGTTTGTTCATCTTCTACCTCCAGAGCATATTCATTGCGTTCCGCGTAGTGTCTTGACACTGAATCTTCACCTGTCTGTCGTGCAGGTTATCCTACACCATCACTTTCTAACAAGGAGTAAAAATTATCGCGGTCTTCATTATCGAATTTGCCAAGCGCCCGTACCCTGACAAATTCATGTCCGCCAAACATGTCGATTTCCTCGCCGCAACTATTGTAGAGCGCGATCATATTGCCATCCCGATTCAGCTCCATATACCCGTAACAAGTTGCCTCGGGCGCTTCGCCGTAAAAGAGCAAAAATCTGATTTTGTCCACGCTGTTCATGCAGATCTCCTTTCCTTATTCCTCATTGATCTGAAGAATATTTTACGTGACACCAGATGAATTGGAAAAAGCGATATGGCCCTGCATACTGGGAAATTCATTCCTATTTAGAAAGCATGAGGGGGGGATCCCTCGCTATGTCGCTCATTCTCACATTATCTCTTGACGAGATGCGATTTGGGGATTATGATAACGTGCCGGTTAATTCAACAATGTAAATCAATAAAAAAGCTAACTTTTCGAAGTGCCTTTGCACCGAATCGTCAGCCTGTCGTGCAGATCATGAAAATAAAAACCCGTAAGAACATCAACTAAGGAGCATGCCATGGCAGCTCTTTTCGTATTTTCGCCGATAGACCCGTTAAGCTGAACCGTACCACAAGTAGGGCGAAATCTTCTTCGCTCTGAATGACTTTCCTTAGCTACCACAAACAAAAAATAACGGTGAAGGGTTAATCTCCCTTGCACCGTTATTTTTCTCGTATAAATTATTTTCTCGCTTGAGAGCTACCTTCAACTCAAGGTTGAATAAGTAAACCATTTGCCGTGTTACGAGTATAAGCTTCCTTAAGCATTAGGTTCGTCTAAGTAACGATTAATAGCATCCTCGATAACTTGTTTATGAGGAGACAGAGGTGTTGATCCCTCTTGACCGGAAAGACCATACTCATAGGCAGATACAAGGGCAGATAAGACATCTGGTAAGTTCAAATCTGTTACTATGGTTAATCCAGCACGTCGGAATACTTCTAGGTCAAGAGCAGTTCCTAGACCATTTGATTTCAAATAATCAAAGATTACATTTATCGCTGCATCTACGACAATTGCTTGTTGCGCCTAGACAACAATCTCTTGAATTTGAGAGACTGTTCTTTGAAGTGTGTAATCGGTCTCCAATGCGATTTGGATTTGGAAAGTTACTAGAGTGCAGCTAGAACAGCTGATAAATTGAGTGACGAAACGCTCTCAATGCCTGCTGTGGAGAAAGTCGTCTCATCAACATTGATCCATGTTCCAACACTATTATTAATCTTATTTAGTGCGATGGTGGATGGAGCTGGTGTTGGTACTGGTGTTGGTACTGGTGTTGGTACTGGTGTTGGTGTTGGTACTGGTGTTGGTACTGGTGTTGGTACTGGTGTTGGTGTTGGTACTGGTGTTGGTACTGGTGTTGGTGTCGGTGTCGGTGTTGGTGTTGGTGTTGGTGTTGGTGTCGGTGTTGGTGTCGGTGTCGGTGTCGGTGTTGGTGTTGGTGTTGGTGTTGGTGTAGGTGTTGGTGTAGGTGTAGGTGTAGGTGTAGGTGTTGGTGTTGATTCTGATGCTTTAGCTTTTACTGCTGCATCTGCTGCAAAAGATCCGACTACAAGATCGCCACGGGTAGCAAGCTTCGATCCATCGCTGCCTAGATCAATTCCGGCCGCTTTGGAAACATCTAAGTAACCTTGGTACCATGGAGTCGTCGTTTTCACATCGGCTCCTTTACCAAACCCTTTAACCAGCAATGTAGCAAGCTGCCCCAAAGTTACGTTATCCTTTGGTGCAAATGTGGTGTCCGTCATGCCATTAATGATTCCAGCTTTTTTTGCCGCTTCAATAAACGGAATTGACCAAGCTACAGAAGCATCCGTACCATCTACATCTTTGAAGGACGAAGTGGTTTCTGACGCGATGGTTAAGCCAAAAGTTTTAGCTACAAGTTTAGCAGCTTCCGCACGCGTCACGTTTCCCGTAACATCAAATTTGTCTGTGCCATTGCCTTCCATAAATCCCTTGGCTAGCAATGCATCAACTTTGGCAAGAAGAGCCTTGTCCAGACCTGCTAAATCTTTGAAATCAGCAGAAGTCTTTACAGGTGGCGAAGTCTTTTCTGTTGCGGCAACTACACTTGGAATAAGTAAGCAAGCCACTAACGACAGAAGAATCCATTTTGAAACTTTCCTTTTCATAGAAAAATGCTCCTTAATTTATATTTTTAAGTGTACATCGCACTTAAGACCTATATCGGCATTTAAATCAATTCTATGTAGATTTTTGAGGGAATAATTTACACTCTGGGATTATTTAGCGGATGGCGACTTTAAGGATAGTTGGACACCCTCAACAGGAGCCCTCAAAAATCCTTATCAATGCCGAATCTCGATCTCAGAAATTTTGCGGCTTAGAAATTGTCGAACGAGAACGCACGGCTATAAGCAGAACGGACATCTTCTTGTCGGTTCACTTGTTGTACAAATGACCCGCAAGCGCCCAATAGGGCTGATAGTTCACCGCTTATTCAGATGGGACTGCTGTGCATGCACTAATTGAATCGCGACCATAATCTCTAACGCGCTAGGACAGTCCATTCAAGCGACTGTTACAACCAGCTTCGCGGATGACAAGGATATTCTGGCATGGGCAGTTACGGCCATGAACAAGCTGGGTATTATCGAAGGCAAAGGTGCGAAACAGTTTGCTCCAGAAAATAAAGCTACAGGCGCAGATGCTGTAATAATATTGTTAAAAATGTTAGTGCAAAAGAAAAAGTAAAGGACACATAGACAAGGTTGCTTTGAATTTAACTCAACGCAACCCTGTTTCGATCTAAATTGAAGTGCATCTAGCGGAGGAACTGATAAGCCATGGCCCTTATTTTTTGCCGATAGACCCGTTACGGTGAACCTTATCACAAGTAGGGCGGAAAATTGGGGGTTTATTTTGCCCGGCTCGGGTTTGGGATAATTCTTACTATGTGGAAAAAATGGGTCATGGCGTTGGGGCATCGCGTGTTCCCTATCGAAGGTGGCGGCAATACGAGTGTTGTACTGAAGGACATTGGTGATAACTGGGCTAAAGAGGCTATGAAATTGACACTGATCGTGTTCGACGATGCCGACAATGCCTGTCTACTGTCCTATCTGGCACAAAACGTGAATCGTGTCGTCAGTGTCGATGCGTTGTTTCAGTTTACTTGGGGAACGGAGAGTCTAGAGGACACGAGAACGGTCGCTGTACACATCAGCAATTCACGCAAAAAAATCGAGGCTGACAGCGTCATGTGCAGATAGACCGGCGTGAAGCAGGACGATCCATAAACTATAAGGAACGAGATATAGATTACTCACGCTTCTGCTAGCTTTCATAGGCGGCCTCTTCGTAAGCCTCCAGACGTTTGTCGAATTCTCCTTCGGTTTCTCCGAAGCGCATGACATGAATCGCTTCCGGATCAAAGCTGAGTCCGATCTCCGCTCCAATCTCAGCCTTCCGCGCCAAATGGACGAGTCACTTGTTGCCGGACTTGTCCGTATATCCAATCTCACAGTGGACGCCGCGGAATAAATGCGTGCCACCCGCACTTTCAGCATGCACTTCTCGCTGTCTGTTAACTCCAGATGTTCCGGCCGGATCACAATCACGACCTCCTCGTTCTCATAGAAGCCGCCGTCCACACACTCAAACGGCTGACCCGGAACTCGACTTCTTAGTCGCGTATCATCCGTCTTGGAATAATATTCGATTCTCCGATGAAATCGGCCACAAATTGGCTGATCGGCTCGTCATATATATCGGTAGGTGTTCCGCTCTGCTCGATTTTGCCTTCGTTCAAGACGAAGACCTCGTCCGACATCGCAGGCGCCTCTTCCTGGTCATGCGTAACGAAGATGAACGTAATGCCAAGACGCCGCTGCAGCTCCCGCAGCTCATATTGCATCTCGGTGCGCAGATTCAAATCCAGCGCTGATAAGGGCTCCTCCAAAAGCAAAAACCTCCGGCTCGTTCACAATCGCCCGAGCGATCGCCATCCGCTGCCGCTGACCGCCGGACATCTCCGGCATTTCCCGATTCTCGTATCCGGATAAGTTGACGAAGCGAAGCGCTTCCCGCACACCGACGGTCCAAGCAACGTGTAAAACTTGTCGAATGATCGGCAGTTCGTTAATCTTCGCTTATCGTCTTCTTTGTCCTGCCTGGAATAAACCTCCACCGCATTATGAAAAAAATAACATATTTTTTACATGAGTATGGCATCAGCCTTTACAAACTGCCTTTATAATAGGCTTGGTATATTCGTTGGTATATTCGTTAGGTATGCTTTTGAAATCTTCTTTGGACAAGGGGGATGGCAGGACAATATCTATATCTTTGCTAGCTGTTGATATAGACAGGCTTTATTCCAACTAAATAATATCATAAATATGAAAAGGGGAATCCCCAATGTACTTACTCAAAAACAAGGCAACCAAATCGTCCTTGACCAGGCGGGCATTTTCATTTGTGTTAATGCTCTCTATGATCCTTAGTATGATGATACCCACGCTCGGTGTCAGTGTGGCGGCAGCAGATACCGGGTCTGACGTCGTACTCATGTCGCTGACTAAGACATCGGCTACCGTAGCCGAAACAGGTAATCAATTTACAACAGAATCCGGTGTTTTCGCGGGTGTATCCAACTTGACGGCATGGAGCAACAACACGCAGAAAGTGGTCGGTGGCGCGGGAAAGACGCCCATTGTATTCAACAACGCACAGACGACCGGTGGGTGGAAACCGGTCAGCGTGGCGGGTCTTGACAACGCCGATGCATTCCAGATCAAGTTTTCAACACTCGGCTACCAAAACATCCGCTTCACTAGTAAGCAGAAGTCTACCGGAAGCGGTCCCGACGCATTTTTACTCGCGTATAGTGTAGGCGGCCCAACAGGATCGTACACCGTGATACCGAATTCCGCGACAGGCACGAGCGGGATACCGGCAATAAGTAGAGTGAGTAACGATACCTATGATGCCTTGCAGGCGACCTATGATAATTTCGTTCTCCCCTCTGAAATGAACAATGTGAGTGAGATCTATCTTCGCGTCGTGTTCAACGGTTTAACAACATTAGGAGCAAACGGAAACACATCTATCAACGATATCGTTATCATCGGCGATAAAGCCGCGAAGGCTGATGTTTCCTTAATGTCGCTGACTAAGACATCGGCTACCGTAGCCGAAACAGGTAATCAATTTACAACAGAATCCGGTGTTTTCGCGGGTGTATCCAACTTGACGGCATGGAGCAACAACACGCAGAAAGTGGTCGGTGGCGCGGGAAAGACGCCCATTGTATTCAACAACGCACAGACGACCGGTGGGTGGAAACCGGTCAGCGTGGCGGGTCTTGACAACGCCGATGCATTCCAGATCAAGTTTTCAACACTCGGCTACCAAAACATCCGCTTCACTAGTAAGCAGAAGTCTACCGGAAGCGGCCCCGACGCATTTTTACTCGCGTATAGTGTAGGCAACCCAACAGGACCGTACACCGTGATACCGAATTCCGCGACAGGCACTGGCGGGATACCGGCAATAAGCAGAGTGAGTAACGATAACTATGATGCCTTGCAGGCGACCTATGATAATTTCGTTCTCCCCGCTGAAATGAACAATGTGAGTGAGATCTATCTTCGCGTCGTGTTCAATGGATTAACAACTTTAGGAGCAAACGGAAACACATCTATCAACGATATCGTTATCATCGGCGATGAAAAGGGTAGCGGAAGCGCCACAGTGAACAAAACTGCGTTCAACGCGGTCCTTGCAGAGGCGGCTTTGAAAATCAAAGGAGATTATACAGCGGGCACTTGGGCGGTATTTGCTGATGCATATCAGAGCGCGCTGACAGTCGCGGGCGATAACATGGCAACCCAGCAGGAAGTAAACGCTGCGAAAATCAGTTTGCAATCAACCATGAATGCGCTGAAACGTCTCGACGAAGTTGTTGATATTATGGATTGGCCCGGAAATGGCGGCGTGACAGCTTGGGATACAACCGCAAAATTGTTGCAAGATGGATCAGGACTTGATTTCCACGACGGCAAGTTGTATGTAGTAAACAACAAAGAAGGTAAGTTCTGGGCATTAGACGTTGCATTGGATGGAACCTTGAGTTATACACCGGGCTTTGAGAACGGCAAGGTAGTCAGATTCAAGAGCAACAACGGCGAGCCGGATACCGAGGGTATAACCGTGGACGGCCAGGGGCATGTATATTTCGCCTCCGAGCGAGATAACAACAATAAAAACGTGAACTTTAACTCTATTCTGCAAGTTGAGAATCCATTATCGGCTGCGACTGTTTTTACGGCCACGAGACAATGGGATATAACAGCGTCATTGCCAAACGTTTCGGCGAATCTCGGTATTGAGGCGGTGGAGTGGGTTTCTAACGCGGATGTCGCGGGAAAGCTGTTTGACGCTAACACAAACGCGCCATTCGACCCGGCTAATTATCCAAACGCAACCGCGGGCGGTGTGTTTTTCGTGGCGCTCGAAGACAACGGTCATGTTTACGCGTTTGTTCTATATGATAATGAAACCTTTGTGCGAATTGCCGATATCGATCCTAAGCTTGGCACGGCGATGGCTCTTAATTATGACGAGGAAGAGGGCGTTTTGTGGGTAAAAGCGGACGACACAAAGGGTAACGTCGCAGCAATAGTCACATTCACAGGCACCCCCACAGTGAAGATTACCCATGTCAATCCCCCCAGCGGATTGAATAAGGGCGGCAATTACGAAGGCTTCGCAATCGCGCCCTCGAGTTATGCAGTGAACGGACAAAGGCCGGTGTATCATATTGAAGATGGCCTCAAAACCAACTCGCTGATGATCGGTAGCATTTCAAGCGGCTATGTTACCGGTGTTGTTGTTGATTACAGCAAACTTGCCGAAGCAATCGAATTAGCAGCCGTAAAAGTTGAAACTTCATACACAGAAGAGACTTGGTCACGTTTCGCAGCTATGCTCACAGAAGCACAAAGAGTTTTCGCCGACGCCAAAGCCACGCAGCAGCAGGTAGACGCCGCAAAGGTCAATCTGACCAGTGCGATGAATGCCCTTGCGTTCAAGATCGTAAAAAAGAGCTTATCTGGAATTGCAATCACAACGCAGCCTACGAAGACGCAATACTTTGTAGGTGAAAACCTTGATCTGGATGGTATCGCCGTAACCGGAACGTATGATGATGCAAGCACGGAAGCCCTCACGGTAACGGCGGCCAACATCACTGGATTTAACAGCACCGCAGCGGCGACCGGCCAAGTAGTAACAGTGACTGTGAATGGCAAGACAGCAAGATTCACCGTCGATATCGTAGCAACTACGGATTACATCATCGGTACTCCTATAGTTTCGATAACGGGACTTTCTGCAACAGTATCTGCAAAAATTAATATTCAACAATCTGTTACTGCACCAGCAACGGTGATCTTCCAATTGATGGATGGGAAGACTCCGGTGCAACTGATGGCAATCAAGAGCACGATTCAAGACGGTCAGGAAGTGACAGCACAATTCAACCTGCCTTCCGCCAAAAACTATACCGTCAAAGTATTGATATGGAATGATTTGCATGGTCAGGTATCCAAAGCAACGCCGCAAACGAGCACTATAACACCGGCAAAACCGTAATGCATTACTGCTGATTCGTTCATAGAAGGGCTTGCAAAAGTCCTTCTATGAACCTCATTAATTGTAAAAATAGAAGTGTAAAGAGAGCGGGGAAATCCTTTTGAAAAGTAAATGGTTAGGACTCTTGTTAACGATTGTACTGATGCTTACCATTCTCCCTGTGCATGCTTTTGCATCGGATATCTATCATATTACGGTTTCCACGAATGCCAACCAGGTAACGGTCACTGGAGGAAACCCCTCCTTCGCTGGCCAAACTGTAACTGTGCGAATAGTAGATAGTTTTAGCCGTAATATTTTGGCAGATGAAATGAAAGCACAGTCTAACGGCAACTATGCCTTCGGACCTTATATACTAGAGAATGGCTCTTATACTGCTTTTATAGGGGGTATAAGTACACCGGAATCCAAAGCATTCACAGTAAATTCAGTTACACCGCCAAGTTCAGGTGGCGACGGAGGCGGCGTTGCTCCATCGAATAGCTACACGATAGCAGCTTCCAATAGTGCCGAGTTCACTCTAAATGGTGTCAAGTTCTTGGTTCCAGCAGGCGCTACGGAAAAATCGATTTCAGTTACCGTGGATAAAATCGCCGACATCTCAGGTTTACCTAAGGATGCCATCCTTCAAATACTTGGAGATGTCTTTGAAGTCAAGAAAAATAGCGAAATGGATTTCCTCAAACCCATAACTATTGTTCTGCCCTTCGACAAGTCTAAGGTAGACTTTGATAAGAATACGGTTGCGGTTTACTGGCTGGATGAAAAAACGAACAAATGGGTTCAACTGAACGATACTAAGGTCGATCGAGGAACTGGTAACGTATCCGGAAATACCACGCATTTTACGAAGTTTGCCGTGATGGTTTCGGAACGTATTCAGGTACCAACACCGTCCACGAATGATTCAGGTTTAATCGATATCAAGAGTCACTGGGCGGAAGCCAACATTAGAGCATTAGTCAAATTGGGAGCCATCAGCGGATACCCGGATCAAACCTTTAAACCAGATAATAATATTACAAGAGCAGAATTCGTTTCGATTTTGGTGAAGGCGCTTGAATTGACTGCACCGGATAGTAAAGTCTTTGTCGATACGAATGGTCATTGGGCCAAGGATTCAATCGGAACGGCAGCGGCGTTAGAAATTGTTACTGGTTATAAAGATAATACCTTCCGCCCGAACGATCTGATCACTCGTGAGCAAATGGCCGCGATGGCGGTTCGTGCTGCTAAACTGAATTCTTCGACTAACGCCATTGTCTTTAAGGACAGCTCTTCGATTTCAAACTGGGCAGTTGAAGCATTATCAGCAGCGGCTGATAAAGGGCTTATCTCCGGCTATACAGATGGAACGGTAAAGCCTAAAGCCAACACTATTCGCGCGGAGGCCGCTACGGTTATTCTGAGAACGATTGGTCTCAAGTGATTCAACGACTCAGTTTAAATGAAATTCTCGATAGTGCAGAGACATAAGTAAACTTCAAATAGCCCCCGGCCTTTCACAAAGGCGGGGGGGGGGGAGTGATGATCATACACTCATCGTAATACCAAAGAAGAAAAGGCCAACATTAGAACACTTGTTGGCCCAATGTAAATCGGATACTCGCCATGATGAAATTGATTTCGGAATAGAAGGGAAGGAATCGATTTAGATGAGTGCAGATCGAGGAGATTTAGAATGGAGTAATTTTGACGGATCAGATTAAAAATCTTGATTGGCGAGTTAGACGCATTGACATCGTTGGAAAAGCCCCGAATGAAGTCGTTATTGAGTGCTTAGATAAAATACTCACATTTTTATAGCAATTATTAAACTAATAATAACGCTTATAAAGTGACTGATATTTATAAAGAGTTACTGAATTTGTAATGAGTCTGGTCGTTTGTTGATTAGAACGTGTACGCTCAATATGAGGCGTATTTTTTTTCGCCTTTGAAAGGTTACGGTGAACCTTATCACAAGTAGGGCGAAAAAATGGGGGTTTATTTTGCCCGGCTTGAGTTTGGGATCGTTCTTAATCGGAGGAAAAAATGTGGTCATGGCGTTGGGGCATTACTTGACGCTATTGACCCTTTTTTTGTTCTTTTCGCTAGGTTCGTAATCGGCCCAATGTCTTGTACGGTCAATTGGTCTAAGAAATGCTCGCGTATCGCCTTTGCGACTATGGGGCGGGCATCATCCAATGCAGATTTCAGCTCTATTAAGATCGAACTTAAAGTTTTCTTTGTAATTCACAAGTGGCCCCATCTAACATGATAAAATTGGAGGAGAAAAATCGGAGGCACAAGAGGAGTCGGACTCGCCAACATCGAAGGGCGCTTAAGAACACTCTACGGAACGGGGCTTAAGATCGATAGCACGTCCAGACAGGGCACGGAAGTCATGATTAGCATTCCGAATTCGATTCAATGAGGTGACTTATGGTGCGAGTAATATTAGTCGGCGATGAGCAACCAGCACTGGATTTGCTTGAAAAGCTGTTGATAACGATCGGAAACATCGAGATTGTCGGGATGTTTACGAAACCGGATGAAGCGATAAATAAGTTATTGCAAGAGCGCATAAATGTTGTATTTTTAGATATTGAAATGTCTGGTTCGAACGGTATCGAAGCGGCCAAACACATCAAGGCGATTGATCCTGGAATCGATGTGGTTTTTGTGACAGCATATCATCATTATGCAGTCGAAGCCTTTGAACTAAATGTCATCGATTACGTGTTGAAACCAACCACAGCAGAACGATTAAGCAAGACTATCGCACGGATTACGTTAAAACAGAGCGCCGGTAAGCCAGAAAAATTCAAAAAGGAGAGGCAAACTAGGAAGTCCCAATTTATCTGTTTTGGCCGTTTTGAATGGATAAGAGATGCGAACGCGGAACTAACTTTTCCGGTAAAATGGCGAACATCCAAGGAACGCGAACTGATGGCGTATCTCGTTCATCATCGGAATACGTTTGTCACGAAAGAGAAAATTCTGGAGGATATTTGGCCTAATTTAAATATGGAGAAAGGTACCAGATTTTTGCATACCTGTATCTACAAAATCAGGAGAAAGATAGCGAGTGACGGTGACAACTACAAGCTGGAGTTTCATAACAACTGCTATCGTTTGGAGACGCGCGGGAGAGAGAGTGATGTCGCCGAATTTGAGCGGGTTATTACTAGCGGTGAAATGGTAATAACGCCGGATTCTATCGGCGAATTCGCTAAGATAGCAAACCTATATAAAAGCAATTATTTGGAGGAAGATGGTTTTGCTTGGGCTCGTCAAGCGCAGGAAAAATTCAAAAGCGATTATATTGAGTTAATGAGACGAATGGCGGACTATTATCTCTCCGTACAAAATTACCGCGCGGCGGAGCATTGTCTGCGAAGCACCCTACTTCAAAATCCTTTCCTTGACGACATCAATGAAAGGATGCTTCGAATCTACGCGAAGATGGGCGACCGCTTGTCCATGCAGCAGCATTACGAACGATTTACTAAGCTGCTGCAGGAAGAGCTGGGGACCACCCCATTAAAATCCACCGTTCAATTATTTTCCGAGTTGTACTACGGCGATGACAACGATGATGAGTCGAAGGCGTAAGCCGTTTTTTTGCAGTGGGCGGTGGCACGAAGAACGACAAGTGGATGAGGCTCGTTGCGGATATTACCGGCAAAGAGCTGTTATTGATGTTCACCATGGACATTCGTAACAGCTCTTTTGCATGCGGCTCTGCTCTCCTGTACTTCATCTATTCAAGGAATCCAGATATTTTATTGAATCAGATTTTCAGGAATGTTCTTTCGGGTTCCGTCCAGACCCAGTTTCTTCAATGGGCATCTGCATCCACATCCTGAATCAACTCTACGGTTTCTCCACCGGGAGCATTAAGAAAGCCGTATTTCATATGAACGATCTGGCCGGAGCGGGTAGGAATGTGGGAGATGGCAGGCTTGGTGGCGACAGTGGCGCCGTTGGCAATCGCTCTTTCGTAAGCAGCTTCCATATCGTCGGTCCAAATGGCAACATGCTGCCATTTGCCAAGGGAAAACGGTTCGGGACTGCCGAATATTTCCAATAAATCACCGGTGCCCAGATCCAGAATAAAGGCGTGGTCCTCTTTCCCTTCTGCACCCCATTCTGCAACAAGTGCAGCATCAAAGGCATTTATATAGAAGTTTGCGGCAGTATGTAAATCAGGCACGCGCAGACAAACGTGATGGATACCCTTTTGTTTTAATTTAGAATACATAATTTTAACACCATACCTTTCTTATAGTCGTGAAATTTTGTTTTTATAGTCTGTGATCTAGATTTTCGCGAGCATCACGGCTGAGGTAGCCGTCGTCTGATGTCGGAATAATCATATCGGGACTCGGCGCCATCCATTTTGCGGCATTGCGCAGTACCTGGTGGATTTCCTTCTGATACAGGATAGGAAATGTTTCATGTCCGGGGGTGAACTGGAACAGTTTTCCCCTTCCGCGGAAATAAACGTTGCCGCTGCGGCAGACATCGCCGCCCTCCCACCAGGCAATAAAGACGGTTTGATCCGGTTCGGGAATCAGTTGCGGTTCACCGTACATTTCATCTGCGGGAATTTCGATGCATTCGTTTATGCCATAGGCGATGGGATGACCTGGATTGATGACCCAGACTTTTTCCTTTTCACCCTTGGGCATGGTGCGAAAGCGCCCCCAAAGTCCCGCATCATAATAAATGCCAAGCATTCTCTGCCAGGGTTTCGAAAAGATAGAGGAATGGAGGGCGACAAAACCCATTCCGCGGTTGACGACATGATAGCAGATCCGGTTTGCAACTGTGTCATCAAAGGCAGCATTGTCGATGTGGCTCCACCAGATAAGAACATCGGTAGCCGCCAGGACTTCTTCGGAGAGTCCGTGAGAGGGCATATCCTGAGTGGCAATTGTTACTTCAAAATCATCATAGCCATGAAAAGCCTGGGCGATAGCAGCATGAATACCATCGGGATAGATTGATTTCACGGGCTCACTGCGGTCCTGATTGTGCTCGTTAAATATGGTGATATGGATTTTTCGTTCCATTAGGAGTATCCCCTCTCTGTAGGTTTAGTCCTGAAAGCCGTGATAGTCGAGGATTGCACAGGGCTTTTTCAGCTGTCTAGCCGCAATCGTAGATTCTTTTTAAGTTCCTCTGCCGTTGTAAGCAGACCTATTCAAATCGAGTGCTAGTGTTCGAATGGAAAACCCTGACGGGCACCACAAGATTCCCGGATGATTAAATGAGGCTCATGGGAAATGTTGATCCCTTCGGAATCTTTGTTGATAGCGCTTATCAAGGTCATGATGGACATGCGTCCCAGGTAACTGTTCTGCTGATCCAGCGTTGTCAGGCGAGGGCACGTATATTCGCCTGAAGGAAACTGATCACAGCTGACAACAGATATATCTTCCGGTACACGTAGTCCTTTATCTGCTATCGCCCGGATGGCACCCTGCGCTACTGCATCGTTCATGCAGATAATTGCGGTAGGGGTCGTTTCCGTTTGTTCCAGCAGTTTTGCCATGGCTCGATAGCCGTCTGGTGCGTAATAATTGCTTAAAGAAATCATGGAGGGGTCGAAGGGGATAGCGAGGTTCTTCAGCGTCTGTGTATACGCAGCCAGTCTGGCTGTGGTCGTACGAATCCCTTCCTCGCCTCCAACAAAGCCTATCCTGCGGCGACCCAGCGCCAGTAGATGATGGATCAGGCCAGATATACCGCCGCTTAAATTTCGGTTCAAGAAGGTACAATTGCAGTCTGGAACGGACTGTCCCAGAATGACTACTGGAATCTGTCTGCCCATACGATTTAAGGCTTCTTTATAGGAATCAGAAATATTATCTCGGTCGATTTCACCACCCAGAATCAATACACCATCCACCTTTTTATCCAGCATCATCTGAAAATAGGTTTTTTCCGGTATGGCATCGGAAACGCCATGGTTGGATCCACCATAGAAGGTGTTGCATAAAATGATGGAATACCCGAAATCTACCGCGTAGCGTTGGATCTCCAGATATAGCTCACTAAAGTATGGATTTGTAATGTCGGATACGATAATTCCTAGTGTTTGGGTATGGTTACTGGTCATAGCACGTGCCACGGAGCTTGGTGAAAATTGGTATTTGTTGATGATGTCAGTCACATGTGCCTTTGTCTTTGCGGAAACATAAGGACTGTTGTTGATAACGCGAGATATTGTGGAAACAGACATCCCGCTCAACTCTGCGATTTTATAGATGGTAAGGCTTTTCTGATCATCTGACATGATAAAATTCCTTTCTAAATATCATCTATATAGGAACACCCACATATGAAATTGAAACCGGTACCAGGATGTCGTATTAAGTGTACTATATGCTTTAAAAAACAGGAAAAAAAAGCAATTTAACATTTTTCTTAATTGTAGTATGGGAAAAATTAAAAGTCAACGTAAAACGAACGGTTTTGGTACCGATACCAAAACAAAGTGAGTGCACAGAAAAAACAAAATTTATGTTAAAATAATATTGACAAAGTCGAATGAGTTAATTTATAGTTCAATTCAGGAAGTGGAATTGCCAAAAATAATAAGTGGAGGTTGCTATTATTTTTTTATTTCATTTTGGTACCGGTACCAAAAGTGTGTTGAGGTGAATTTAGATTTGAGAAAGTTCAAAAGTTTAATTTGCAGTTAAGGTTAGGGAGTCAAAATGACGAAAAAGTGATAAACGAAAGATGCATTCATTTTTTTATTCCATTTTGGCACCGGTACCAAAAAATGTTAAAGTAAATTTTACTCTAACAAAAATGAAAAGTTTAATTTGCAATTCAGGTTAAGAAGTAAAATACCAAAAATGATAAAGGGAGTTTTCTAAAATTTTTTGCTCCATTTTGACACCGCTTTCAAAAACTCGTTAAGGTAAATTTGATATTAAGAATGCCCTTAAAATAAGGCTTTGGTATCAATACCAAAAGTAAAGGGAGAAGTTGCGATGCGAAAGGACAGCGAGATGAAAAAGACAGCGCAGAATCAGCTGATGAAACAAAAGAAGGGTGGTGTATTCAGTGAGCTGAACAGACACAAGACTTTATATGTAATGACGATTCCAGCTTTGTGCTTCTTCCTGATTTTTAGCTATATTCCCATGATGGGTGTGTATTATGCATTTATTGATTATGACTTTGGCAAAGGTGTTCTTAATAGTCCGTTTGTGGGTCTGAAGAATTTTCAGTATTTCGTTTCCGGCGGATGGGACGCACCAATCATTTACTTAACCAAGAATACGATTCTGTATAATCTGGTGTTCATTCTCTTAGGAAATATCATGCAGGTTATGTTTGCCATCATGATTACGACGATTGTAGGAAGGTTCTTTAAGAGATTTGCGCAATCGGTGATGCTACTGCCACACTTTGTCTCTTACGTAATCGTGGGAACGATTGCCTACAATATTTTCAACAGCAACTACGGCGTGCTCAATTCGATGCTTAAGGCTTTGGGCGGAAGCGGGATCAGCGTGTATATGATCGAATGGATATGGCCGTTTATCATCACATTTTTCTTCCTATGGAAAGGTACCGGCTTTGGTATGGTTGTGTATCTTGCTGCAATCACGGGCTTTGACCGGGAGGTTTACGAAGCAGCAAAAATCGACGGTTGTAACCTAGTTAAGGAAATCAGGTACATCACGCTGCCGATGTTGAAGCCAACCTTTATTATGCTTGTGCTGTTCAGCCTTGGCGGAATCATGAAAGGCCAGTTTGAATTGTTCTATAACCTGATCCAGAGAAACGGGCAGCTATTCAATGTAACAGATGTTCTGGATACCTACATCTACCGCGCGATGACCGTTAATTTCAATCTCGGGACCTCTACGGCGGCCGGCGTTTACCAGTCCGTATTTGGTTTTATCCTTGTGGTTACAGTTAACAGGATCATACGCAAGACGAGTCCGGAGAATGCCTTATTCTAAATAAGGGGAGTTGAGAAAGATGCATACACATAAAGTATCCGCTAGTGAACAAGCATTAAAAGTATTTTTCTATACCGTTCTTACAATTGGGTCTCTTGTCTGCGTACTACCCTTTATTCTGATCATTTCCGGTTCTTTTTCGGATAGCGTACAGATATTGCAAAAGGGTTACTCTATTCTGCCCAGGGGATTCTCGTTGGATGGCTACCGCAGTATTTTCCTGTTTCCGATTCAGATAATTAAAGCCTATGGCGTCAGTATCTTTGTAACCGGCGCGGGAACAGGCATTGGTCTGATGGTTATGACCCTCTGCGGTTATGCCATTTCCAGAAGCGAATTAAAATATCGCAATGTCATTTCTTTCACCATTTATTTTACGACTCTTTTTTCCGGCGGTTTGGTACCCTGGTATATCGTAGTTACCAAGCTGGGATTAAAGAACAGCATCTGGGCGTTAATCATTCCGTCCATCTGTAGCTCGTTCTATATCTTGCTCATCCGTAATTTCATGAAAACAATTCCAGAAGCCCTTGTGGAATCCGCTAGGCTGGAAGGAGCAGGGGAGTTTCGTACCCTGTTACAGATTGTCGTACCGATGTCAAAGCCGATTCTGGCCACCATTGCCTTGTTTCTGGCACTTGCCTACTGGAATGACTGGTACCTGGCTTCCCTTTATATTTCAAAAGCCGATTTGTGGCCTCTACAATACCGGTTATACAACATCTTGAATGCTGCCTCCAAGATCGCGTCGGTCGGAGCGGAGAACTTTACCAGCAAAATTCTGCCGACAGAGACTCAGAAGCTGGCGAACGCGATTGTGGCCACAGGACCGATCATTTTCTTATATCCTTTCCTGCAGAAGTACTTTGTTCAGGGTATTTCCATCGGCGCAGTAAAAGGATAATTCCAATGCGGTAGTAATGCAAATTACTATATATACCTACTTTTTGAGAATTGGGGCAAGGGTCAAAAAGCAGGAACATTTCCTATCCAAATGAGGAGGCAACTGAAGATGAGAGAAAGAGCTAAGAAACTGACGGTAGGGTTATTGGGAGTAGCGATGGTTTTTGGCAGTGTGGCGTGCAGCAGTAAGGAAGTGACAGAAAGTAGCACTAAGGCACCGACAGAAAGTAAGGCTAGCTCGGGATATACGGGTGATTTGGATTACGTAAAGCTCAGAATGTATGCGATTTCAGATGCGCCCAATAATACGGACCTGGCAAAGAAGTATTGGGAAAAGCTCAATGAAAGATTAAAAAAGGAACTGAATACGACGATTGAGTTCACTTATGCGGCAGGCAACGATTACAAAAACAACTATGCTCTGGCTATTGCCTCGGGAGAAAAATATGACCTGATGCAAGCCGCTCCCGGCTGGTTGGATTATGAAAGCTATGCATCGAAAAACGCGTTTAAGCCGCTTGATGATCTGCTGCCGAAGTATGCACCGTACATTTGGAAGACTCTTCCAAAGACGACGTGGGATGCAGCATCCGTCAAAGGAAAGATCTTTGGTGTTCCCGTTCTGGAAACAGGGATAACAGCACCCGCCTTCGTATACAGAGAGGATTTAAGAAAGAAACACAATCTGCCTGAAATCAAGTCCATGGATGATATTGAGACCTATCTGCAGGGGATCAAGGACAATGAGTCGGGAATCGTCCCGAGCGATGATTATCAGAGTCAGGTATATGGTACTTCTTGGATTTACACCACGCCTTTTGTCGGAATCGATGAAGTTCATGACAGAATTTACAACTTTGTATACGACCCTAGAGACGGTCAAGTGCTCAGTGTTATCGAGACCCCTGAATTCAAAAATTATATGTATAAAATGAAAGATTGGGCTGACCGTGGCTTCTGGTCTTCCAGCGTACTTACCAGCACGAACTGGGGTGTATTCCAGGTACTCAACGGAGTAGCGGCGGCATCCTTCAATGAGCAACTGCCTGGCTATAACAACCATGCGACACAGGTAGAAAGGGAACATGGCACCGAGGGCTGGGAATTGAATTACTTTATGTATTTTGAAGGAAATCCGGACTCCGTTCTTTCTGGCAGCACAACCAGAAATATGACGGCAATCTCAACGAACGCTGAGAATCCTGAACGAGCACTGATGGTGCTGGATTATATCCAGCAAAATGAAGATCTCTGGAATACCATTACTTATGGTACAGAAGGTATCAACTACAACCTGACTGCAGATGGAACGATCGATACGGCAAACATTGCAGAAGGTGCAGCCTTTAACTATTTCCCTAGTAGTATGTTCGCAAATGCTAACTTCAAGAAGCGCAAAAGCGATGCTTGGGTAAATTATGAAAAGATGATGGAAAAGATCAACAACAAGGTGGTACCAGACATTTTTGAAGGCTTTGTACTGGATAAGAGCAGCATCGAAATCGAGTATACAGCACTTAATGATGTAAATAGCCAATACGGAATCCCGCTAGAGGCAGGTCTTGTCAGCGATGTGGATAAGGCATACCAGAAATATCTGGAGAAAGCCAAAGCTGCAGGTCTGGACAAGGTTAGGGCAGAAGTCGAAAAACAAGTCAGTGCATGGCTCGCATCTAAAAAGTAATGAAAGACGGATGGACAGCCCCGTCCTTTCCCCAAGGGAAGGGACGGGATTAGAATACCAACGACATCCTGATTATGTATGCCGGCGTGGAAGCTTATAACATCGTAACGGTGAGGAGTGCAGGTACTATGAAGAATGTAGTGTATATTATTCGCGATGATATCAACCATCCGAAGGAAGTCATAGATCCGGTTATGGAAAAGGTGTTCGACGCGGAGCGGTGGGAGGTTATCCTCACTGACCGGGCGAAAGATTTGATCGAGACCGAGGCAGTGGTAGATCTGACTTTGTTCTTTACTAACGGGCGTCCTGAAGGGGAAACCAATATGACCCTGGAAGAGCAGCGGCAGATTGTCCAAAAGGTGAGGAACGGCATGGGTATGATGTTCATTCATGCTGGACTTGTTCTCATCGAGTCCGACAGCCCGTTCTATACGGAACTAAACTCCGGCCGATTCATTGAGCATTCTCCCCATCACGTAGAGGTGACGAATAACCCGGTAACCAGCTTCAAGCATCCGATTATCGAGGGCATCGAGCCGTTCACTGCGGTCGACGAGCATTACTACTGTCAAGTGGATACGACGAAAACCGATGTGATTCTGTTCAGCACTTCTCAGCATGTGACGGCAGTAGGGGGATGGGCACATCAGGTTGGGGCAGGTAAAATCGTGGCGCTGACTCCTGGACATAATCCGGAGGCGCTGGGCCATCCTCAAATGATTCAGCTCATGAAGAACGGTGTGGACTGGGCTGCTCGCCAGAGCTAGAACATAACGAGGGAGCGATGTGTCAGTGGGTTCGATATCAGTGGCATTAGGATTGTATTCGGTATACAAGGAGTTTCAGCGCGACCTGGAGTCGACGCTGCGCAGAGTCAAGGTAATCGGCTATGAAGGGGTGGAATTCTACGGCCCGTTCGTTCATGAGCCGGAGAAAATTAAAAATCTGCTGGAGGAAATCGGACTCGTCAACTGCGGCTGGCATACGGAATGGAAATTGCTGCAGGCAGATACGATTGACGCAACGCTGGACTACCACACCCGCGCCGGAACGACCAATATTATTATCCCGGCCTTGGGCGGGCCTTGGCAGATCGGACATAAGCAGAGCGAGGATTGCGCGGAGGTGTGGGTGCAATATGCAGTCCGCATCAATGAACTTGCGAGGCTGGCGGAAGAACGGAATTTCCGCATCGGCTACCATACCCATGCGCATGAATTTAATACGCATTTTGGCGAGTCGACGCCGTGGTCGCTTCTTAGCGAACATACCCATTCCGGCATCATACTGGAGCTGGATACAGGCAATTGCATTGAAGCGGAAGCTGATCCGGCCCAAGTTATTGCAGATCACCCGGGAAGAGTACAGCTTGTGCATTGCAAGCCCTTCTCCCGTAATTTTGGCCACGAGACATTCATCGGCAGTGCTACAGATGACAATGATTGGTCGGCGATTCTTGAGGCATGCAGCCGCTCAGGAACCGAATGGCTGATTGTAGAGCATGAATCGGAGACGGAGTATCCCCAGTTTCATGGTGCGGAACGGTGTTATTCCGGGATGCTGGAGCAGCTCGGGCGGCTTAAGCCGGCTGTAGATAGAGAAGATTAGCAGAGCACAGATGCGACATGCAGAAGCTGATGAGCTGCGCATGAAAGCCAAGCGGATTTTCTGCTGCCCATGCATCGGCTTTGTTACTAAACCAGTGGGAGATGTTACTGTGATACAGATAAATCAGGGGATAAGATTCACAGGCAAGCAGCAAGCATCGCTTGTGCAGTGCGATTGGGAGCCATCGCCGCTTGCAGCGGATGAAATTATAGGGCGAACGATCGTATCTCTCATTTCGAATGGCTCGGAGATGGGCGCATATATGGACTTTTCCGGGGGAATGAAGTATCCGGTAGAGACTGGCTATGCCGCTATTCTCGAGGTGCTTGAGGTGGGGGAAGAGGTTACAAATGTGAAAGTGGGCGAACGTGTTCTTGCGTTGTCCCCGCATCAGGCATACAGCCGGGTCAAATTCAATGATTATATTCCTGTCCCGGCGGGAATGAAGCCGGAGCATGCCGTCATTGGCCGATTCCCGGCAGTCTCGATGACCTCCATGATTCATTCCCGAATCCGCCCGACAGAATCGGTTATGGTAATGGGGCTTGGTATCGTGGGCCTCATGTGCGCGCAAGTGATGCAGCATTGCGGTTATGAGGTCTATGCCTTTGATCCGAACGAGGGCCGCAGAGCAACAGCCCGCTCTTGCGGATTGCGCCATGTATATACCTCACCAGATGAAGTGCCGGGACTGAAAGGAACGGCTGGATTGGCGATAGATTGCTCCGGCAGGGAAGAGGCGGTATATTCCTTGCTTGCCAATCTGCGCAAGGGCGGGGAACTGTATCTGGTCGGCGTGCCTTGGTTCCGTTCGACGGACAAGTTCGCACATGATTTGCTGCGCAGCATTTTCTATGGATATGTACAGGTAAATTCCGGCTGGGAATGGTCCATTCCTAGACATTCTTCTGAGTTCCATCCTAACAGCAATCATGGGAGCATCAGGAAGGCTATGGAATGGATTCGCGACGGGCTGCTCCAGGTAGAGAACATTTATGATATCTATACACCAAGCGCATGTGGAGAAGTGTATGCGGGAATTGCTGACAGCACATTGACGAAACCCTGCGTTATTTTTGATTGGAGCTCGGTTTAATACGGCTTGCCGCCGACAGCTAGCTCATCACAATTCCAGGAAGCGAGTGAGACGATGTATACGACAACTAAAAAGCAGGGTATCCATCATGTTTGCCTAAAGACACGGGATATCGAAAGTACAGTCAAGTTTTACATGGAAGGTCTTGGCGCTCGCTTTGTTGTGGAATGGGGCAAGGATGGGGCCGAGGATCATGCGGTGCTGGTGGATCTTGGCGAGGGCGATTTCCTGGAAATCTACGAGACGAAGAGGGAATTTGTCGATGGAATGTGGGAGCATCTGGCAGTTCGAACGATGGATATCGAGGAATCGGTGCGTCGGGCCGTAGCGGCGGGAGCAACGCCTCTTGGCGTTCCGCGCCATAGTAATATTCCGGCCCGCTCGGGCGAAATCGTCAGCTTGAGCTTCTCCTATGTTCGTGCGCCGGGCGGTGAGCTCGTTGAGTTCATTCAGGATGACAATTAATAACAGGCCTTCGCACCATGATTTGTCTTCAGTTCCTACGCCAAAAAAGCAAGTGCTATCAGGAGGAACCACGATGGAGAAGTCTGTACTGGCTGTTGATTTGGGAGGAACGAAAATCTTGATTGGGGAGGTTTCGCTGGACGGCGAGGTGCTCGGAAGCAAGATTTATGAATCGACAGTAATATCGCAAGAACAAGCATTCGAGACGTTAGCTGCAGGCCTCAGAGATTATATCAAACATGTGGGACTGCGGCGTGAAGCGGCGGCTATCGGTATCGGTGTAGTAGGACGGGTCAATACGAGAGAGGGCATCTGGCTCGAAATTGATCCTTCCAGAAGTCAGCCGATCGAGCTCGCCCAGAAGATTAGCGAGCTGTTCGAGATGCCGTGCACAATCGGCAATGATGTCTACTGTGCAACGCTCGCGGAGCAGAAATGGGGCTGCGGCACCTACTCGGACAATTTTATTTATATGAATATCGGTACGGGGATTGCCGCCCGCTGCGTAGTAAACGGCGAGCCGATTATCGGCGGACATTTCAATGCGGGCGAGGTTGGGCATCACGTAGTAGATTATGACAGCGATGTTCAATGCCTATGCGGAAGGAAGGGCTGTGTGGAGCCGTTGGCTTCCGGGCTCGGGATGCACAATCGGATCGTTGCACTGAAGCCGTCCTATCCCGATTCGGCCATTGTCATCCCGAATGAAGGCCGCGTAGGCGTCGAAGAAATTTTTGCTGGCTACGATCACGGCGATCCGCTCTGCACAGAGGTTGTGGATACTGCGCTGCAGGCTGTAGCGGAAACGATTATGAATATGGTCCGCTTCTCCGATCCAGACACTGTCGTACTTGGCGGCGGCGTTGTTAGCGGGAGCTGGTTTATGGATAAGCTGCAGTCACGGCTGCAGGCGAAGACGATGCGTTTCGTTATTAACGGCGTGAAGAAGACGGCGATCGACGAGGCTTATATCGGATTGAAGGGCGCTTCAAGGCTGGCTATACGAACGATGTCCAAGCTGGAAGCTTAAAAGGGGGAGGGATAACGAAATTATGGCAACGAAAATAGCACGTGAACTTGAACGGTCCAATCTGATTCACAGACCGTTGAAGGTGGACGAGAGCGCGTCCTTGGAAGCGGACAGCTTGAAGAAGGAAGTATTGGATCGAGTCGTCATTCTCGATGGGGTCACGGGCGGCGATCGGTGGATGCATCGCGGACTCGGAGCGTCAAGCGTGCTGGAAGGAGGTCAGTTGCAACTGACCTCTCCGTTTGTTATGGATGTATGGCCGGAGGGTTCGTCTAGCGACGGAGATTACAGCACTTATGGGCATGTAGGCATCTATCGGACGTTCGAGCAAGAGAATTGGGAGAAATTCAACCGGATTTCCTTCGAGATTTACCCGGATTGCAGCGGGATGTCGAACCCGCATATTAAGGTAGCCGTTAAAAATGACGGTACGATCAAAATTCCCGATATTTATCACCGTGAAGGCTCCAATGTCATTAATTTGAAAGACCGCCAGTGGAATGTATGCTCGATGGAAATCCCGGACTTGCCGAGGGACGGGATTACCGAGCTTGAGTTTGGCTACGATATGTACGGCAAAGACCGTGCAAGCGGCGATACGATGAAATATCTCATTCGTAACGTCTCTCTGGAGAAGGTAGCCTACCCGAACATTTCGAAGGGATGGCAGCCAAGAAGCAAGGATATTATTTTTTCCCATAACGGCTATAGCGTAGCGCAGCCTAAAACGATGATTTTGGCGGAGCAGCAGACATCGTCTTTCGCCGTTATTGAGCTTGAGACGGGAGAGGAGAAGTTTGCCGGTCCCGTTAATCGCGTGAGCACTTCCATCGGCAGCTTCTCCGTCGTGGACTTTTCTGTGTTTAAGGAGAAAGGGAAGTATATCGTCCGGGTGGGCGAGCTGCTGACCAAACCGTTCGAGATTGGCGACGCGGCCGACCGATGGGAAGATTCCATCTGGAAATCGATTAACTTTATCTATTGCGAGCGCTGCGGATGTCCGGTGCACGGCATTCACGGCAGTTGCCATGAGGATATTCTCGCTCGGCATAACGGCGGAACGATCATTTTCAATGGCGGATGGCATGATGCGGGCGATGTATCCCAGCAACTGGTGCAGACGGCGGAGGTGGCAAGCGCCCTCTACGAGATTGCCCATCAGGTGAAGGAGAGCAACTATCCGCTGTACCTTCGTCTTGTCGAAGAGGGGGAATGGGGCGTGGACTTCATTCTGAAGACCCGATTCGGCGACGGCTATCGTGCCACAAGCGCTGGTATCCGAATTTGGTCGGACGGCATTATGGGCAATATGGACGATATGACAGCCCGCGTGCACAACAATCCGTATGAAAACTTTATCCTCTCCGGCATAGAGGCGCAGATCGCCTTGTTCAC
Organism: Cohnella abietis; assembly: GCF_004295585.1. Lineage (NCBI taxonomy): Bacteria > Bacillati > Bacillota > Bacilli > Caryophanales > Paenibacillaceae > Cohnella > Cohnella abietis. Next base: position 482,318 of record NZ_AP019400.1, read on the forward strand.
GGAGGACGGGGATATGCTGAAGGATAAATTAACGCTCTGCGCGATCCAGGATTTCCAATATGCGGTCGAGCAATTCGAGCTCAGAGGCTTTGCGCCCAAGCCGATCTTCTGGGAGCACACCTATATGAGCTCGGAAAGCTTGTTCATGGCGACGGCTTCATGGTCGGCATCGCTCCAATACCGGCTGACGGGCGAGGCTTCCTATGCAAGCAAGGCGGTCCAATATTTAGACTATGTGATCGATTCGCAAGAGCTTAGCGGCATTTTAACCGATGATGGCAACACCGTAGCCGGTTTCTTCTACCGGACGCCGGAGAAGAAGGTCGTTCAGCACTTCAACCATCAGGCCAGAGAGCATATGTATTTGCAGGCATTCGACGAAATTCTCAAGACGCAGCGCGAGCATGCCAAGCGCGACGCTTGGATGGAATCCGTCCGGAGCTACGGGGAATATGTCAAGTTTCTGACCGCCTTTACGGCACCGTATCCCATGATTTCAAGTGGCATCTACCATGTGGATGAGAATGAGGACGGCGAAAGCTTCAATCTCCAGCATTTGTTGGTCGGAGAGGAAGCGAAAGCGTTATATACGGAGCAATTGAGGCAGGGTGTCCGTCTGAACGATGACTATTACTTGAAGCGGTTCCCGGTCTGGTTCTCGTTCAAGGGCAACACGGCGATCGCACTTTCTACAGGCAAGGCAGCATCCCTGGCAGGCATGCTGCTTGACGATCAGGAGCTGATCTCGATTGCCGAGAGCCAGCTGCAATGGGTAGTAGGCAAAAATCCGTTCGGGCAATCGCTGATGTACGGCGAAGGCTATAACTTCGCCCAGCAGTATAGTGTGCTTAGCGGCGAAATTGTAGGTGAAATTCCGGTAGGCGTGCAAACCTTCGAGAACGAGGACGTGCCCTACTGGCCGCAAATGAACAATGCCACCTACAAGGAAGTGTGGGTCGGTCTTGCAGGCAAATGGCTGTCTCTGCTCTCCGACTTGTACGCGTACGACAAGCAGAGCGAGACTTGAGCAACCAATATTGCGACATTATGAACCGGCAGCGTGATCTGCCGGTTCATAATGTCGGTAGGAGTAGGTAGGCTGCCATGAAAAGCAAGGTGAAGTCTGGCGGCATAAGCCATGTATAGGAGGAAGAATCGATGAAACCGACAATGATGACCTATATTCAAGAAGAGCAGGCGGTAACGGAAGGCATTCTCGGCAGCTACCCGGGCAATGTGGATGCCTTCGCGGAGCTGGCGGCGGACAATAAGACGGAATGGCTTATTTTGGCGACCGGTTCAAGTATCAATGCTGCGCTAAGCGCCAAATATTATATCGAGAAAGTGGCGGATGTGCGGATTGACGTCAGAGAACCGTTCAATTTCACGCATTACGATAAAATCAGTCCGCATTGCGATCTGGTCATCGGCATTTCGCAAAGCGGCCAGAGCACTTCGACGATCGGCGCCCTGAAGCGGATTCGCAAGGAAACAGGTCTCAAAACGGTCGCTTTCACGAGCGATGTGACGACGGCTATTTCCGAAGCGGCTGATGTGACGCTTGACATCGGCTGTGGCAAGGAAAGAGTCGGTTACGTGACCAAGGGGTTTATCGCAACAGTATTGACGCTGATGCTCGCCGGCCTTAAGACAGCAGTAGCGAAAAAAACGCTGACGGAACAGGAGGAGCAGGACCATCTCGATAAATTCCGCGCTGCGGTAGCCGCTATACCGCAAACGATCGCCAAAACAGAGGTGTTCTTCGAGCAGCACAAGGAGGATTTGGCGAGTGCGCCTAGATTTTCCGCTGTTGGTTACGGCCCTACCGTCGGAACGGTGAAGGAATTTGAAACAAAATTTACAGAAACGGTTCGCATGCCGTCGCAGGGGATCGATCTGGAGGCCTTCATGCATGGACCGTATCTTGAGGTCAATCCGGAGCACCGTATTTTCTTCGTTGAAACAGAAAGTCCGATCAAGGAGCGGATGGAGCTGTTGATTGCGTACGAGAGCCGGATTACGAACTACACCTATACCGTCACGTTAGGTAAAGCGGAGAATGACCGTACGATTGGTCTGGAGGTGAAGCTGGACGAGTTCATGGCTCCGTTCATTATGATTATACCGTTCCAGATTTTGGCTCATCATATTTCGGGAGCAAGAGGAATCGATTTGACCCAGCGGATTTATACCGACTTCGGGGTAGCTATGAAGAGCAAGACACAGCCGGGAGACTACGCATAAGAGCGGAATAGCCGGGCGTGCGCAGCTGAGCAATGAGTAGATAGAATGTTTTTAAAACTTCATTTTTAATAGTCGGAAGAGACTGTGAGCTTTACGCAGTCTCTTTTTTGCATCTATTAATCTACTCTTAAAATGATCGTATCAACATAAACCACATTGATTGAATTGGTACATACTGATAGAAAAAATGTCGAAAAAATAGATGCAAAAAGCCGCCAAAAGCGATGGCGGCAAGAGAATCGAATTTATGATACCAAGAATGCTGGTCATCATTTATTAAATTTTAACTCACGTATAACTTCACGTTCGTTCTGGCTTACTTCTTCAAAGCCCAGAGAGTCGTACAAGCGGGATGCTCGCTCGTTCTCAGGCCGATGCCCAAGTACGATTTTGTCGCAGTCGTACTTCTCTTTAATAGTACGTACAAGCTCCTCCATGCCAGCCCATCCCAATCCTCTATGCTGGAACTTATGATCGATCATGTAGGCCATAATCCAGTGGCTCTCATCGTCCGGATCGATGGCGTAAACCGCAAATCCCACTAATTGTTCGCCAGCGTAAATAGCTAGAGGAGTAAACCCGCAATACGCTGACTCTGCAAGCCAATAGACTACTGGTATAGGAAAAACTTCTTTCTGCTCGTCCGTCACTTCCAGTAGGGTGCAGGCATACCAATTATTTTGATCGATTGAACGGAGCTCAACTAATCCATGTGCGATAGACATTATTTTCTGTTTGCCTCCCATTACCTAATGAGAGATGTTTTTGTTTACGAATAACGACCTCTCATAGGCTCTTTTGTGTTTTTGTTTGTATTCAAACATCATCACTCCTTCAGTCGTTGTAGGGAATATAAATATTGTGTGTACGAAGAACTCTCCCCCATGTAATATTATTGAATAATCATCCATTTTTTTCAAGCTGTAAAGGAGGGTTTTATGAAAGCCTTTATTGTAACAGGTGCGTCTCGTGGATTGGGATTTGAGATTTGTAAGCAGCTTATAAGGCGCAATCATCTTATCTTTTCTATAGCTAGGAACAATAATGAGTTTCTTTTAGAGCTAGCTACCCACAACGACTGTAAAATACATTCTATAAAATATGATCTACAATACACTGAAGGCATCCCAGATTTAATTCAAGAGGTACTTAAACTAGTGTCTAATACGGAGTTAGATTCAATTACATTGATTAATAACGCCGCTCAAGTAACCCCATTAGGTCCTGCGGATTGCTGCACAACTGAAGAAACAGTAAGAAATGTACAAATAAACTTGTTAGCTCCAATCGTGGTGTCCCAATCATTCATACAGCAGACGAATCAGTTGAATATTCATAGAGCTATAGTAAATATCTCTTCAGGCTCAGCAAAGCATGCAGCAGCTGGCATGAGTGTGTATTGTGCTTCCAAAGCTGCATTAGATATGTTCACATCCTGCGTACAGCTTGAGAGCCATAAATTATTAACGATCTATACTGTGGATCCAGGTATGGTTGATACCGATATGCAGGCTTTGGCCCGCAACGAAGAGCTCCTACCCATGGCAGCTTTTTTTAGGGAGGCTAAAGTGACGGGGTCTCTAAAGTCTGCGGAAGATGCTGCGAGAAAGATCGTTAGAAGAGTCTTAGCTTCATCGGATGCTACGGAAAGGAAGGGGTGAGTAGCTTGGGGAAAATAATTTATCCTGAACCGCTTCGGAGAGGCGATAGCATTGCTATTACTGCACCATCCAGTGGTGTTGAGAATGAGCTGCATCATTTATTAGAGAAATCAAAGGCCAATTTGAGGACCTTGGCTTTACTATAGTCGAAGGCCAATTCATTTGGACCAATGATAAATGTGTTAGTGCCGATAAAGAGGCAAGAGTACGGGAATTAGAAAGCTTTCTAACGAACGACAGTATAAAGGCGATAATTCCTCCATGGGGAGGGGAGTTTTTAATGGATATCCTTCCCTTGGTCAACTGGGACTTATTAAGGAATCAAACCCCGAAGTGGATTCTTGGATATTCTGATATCAGCACTTTTACATTTGCATATACTTTATTAACAGGACACGCTACTGCGCATGGCCCCAATTATGTTGATTTGGGTGCGGAGCAAATAGACAATACGACCGCCCGATGGCTAGATGTACTTAGCACCGAGCACAACAAGCATGTGAGACAAACCTCTTCCTTGCTACATTGTTCTTCGTGGGGAAACCCACTCGATAGGGAAACTAGATGGGAGATACTTGGTGATAAGGCTAGCGAGCGTTATAGTGGTAGGCTAATTGGTGGTTGCCTAGATACGATCTCTATACTAATAGGGACCAAATTCGCTCCAGTAGAGCAGTTTACAACAACATACTGCCAGAGCAGTGGACTAATTTGGTATTTAGAAAGCTGTGAGATGAATGCTGCGGATATTTACAGGCACTTATGGCAAATGAAAGAATCCGGCTGGTTTCATCACACGAATGGTGTTCTTATTGGAAGAGCAGCAGGTTACTCGCATAGTAAAAATTTTGAATTGATTGATGCTTTAACGAGCATATTTGCCCCTCTCCATATTCCAGTTATTTATAACGTGGATATCGGTCATGTTCCACCCCAGATAACAGTGATTAATGGCTGCTTGGCTGAGGTGAAATGTTCTGACGGAAAAGGGGAAGTTTCTCTGATTCTATCTTGACCTAATTCTTAATTTTTTCTTCTTCGGCTTCCATTTTTTCGACCTCTTCCCGAACTCGCGGGGCGACTTCCGTTCCCAATAGTTCGATGGCTTTCATAACATCGTCATGCGGCATCGTGCCAACAGGTAAATGCAGAAAAAATCGGGAGAAGCCTAAATGTTTGCGCATGAAAATAATTTTATTGGCCACCGTTTCGGAATCGCCTACGTAAAGTGCGCCTTCTAAACTGCGTGAGGCATCAAAGCTTGAACGGGTATATTGTCCCCAACCGCGCTCCTTACCAAAATAATTAAACGATGCCTGCGTGGGTGGGAAATACTTGTCCACCGCAAGCGACGTACTCTCCGCCACGAAACCCAGTGAGTGTACGGCTATTTTTAATTTCGATACATCATGTCCTGCTCGAGCAGCAGCTTTTTTATAGAGTGGAACTAGCGGAGCAAATTGTAACGGACTCCCGCCTATAATGGCTAAAACAAGAGGCAGTCCAAGTGTCCCCGCTCTTATGACTGATTCCGCGTTCCCACCACTGCCAATCCAAATCGGTAAAGGGTTCTGGACCGGACGCGGATACACACCAAGATTCGTAAAGGCTGGTCGATGCCCTCCTTTCCAAGTGACTTTCTCCGAATCCCTTAATTTTAGTAATAGTTCTAATTTCTCCTCGAATAGCTCTTCATAATCTTTTAAATCGTATCCAAACAAGGGAAACGCATCGACCATAGAGCCACGACCCGCAATAATTTCAGCACGTCCATTTGAAATTCCATCGAGTGTGGCAAATTGCTGGAACAATCGTACGGGATCCGCAGCGGAGAGCACTGTAACCGAACTGGTTAAGCGTATATTTTTTGTCCTGGATGCCGCGGCTGCTAGCACAACGGCAGTTGCCGAATCCGCAAATTCCTTACGATGATGCTCTCCGACGCCAAATATATCCAACCCGACCTGATCGGCGAGGACGATTTCTTCCACAACCTCACGCAATCGCTGCGAATGACTTATAGTTTCACCCGTATGAACATCCGGAGTCGTTTCAACAAACGTGTCTACACCTATTTCCATTTTATATCCCCCCTAAATGTAAAATTGAAGTAAATCCTTCTCTTAGAAAGAATTCGACTCATCCTTTGTAGCAATGCCTTCACGGTTCTTGATGCCATAACCAATTTTCTTCAGCACATGAATAAGTTCGAGCTTCTCCTCATCTGTCGCAAAGGACATATTGTCAGAGATTAACTGAACATGCTTTGGGAAGATATTATCGAAGTAGCTTCGTCCTTCCCCCATTAGTGCTACATTCGTTTTGCGTCGATCTCCCGGTATTGGAAGTCGTTCTACGAACCCCTTCTTCTCCAGCTTATCTACCACATAAGTGATGCTCCCGCTTGGAATCGCAAAGGTTTCGCTTATTTTCTGGATCGGATGCGGACCTTTATTGTATAGAAACTCGAGAATTTGGAAGGTTTCTCTGTCAAGGCCATAGCTCTCAATATCGCGTTCTAAGCTCCCGTAGAGAGCATTCGCCATGTTCCTAAATACGCGTAAAAGTCTTAAATCAAGAGCGTTACCCTCAGCATCACGTTCAGTCATTCTACTACCACCTTCTTATAGTGTGTTCCAGTTCAAGCTTATTACAGCCAGTGCAAGGACCAACAGAATGCAAGGCATCAATGCTTTGGCTGCTGGATCTTTGACAAGAATCAAATGAACAAGAACCGCAAAAAACATCGTAACTGCCATTAATATTCCGCCTATTGCAGCATAGGGATCAATCCAAATTCCAATAATAATAATAGCGGCCGAAATGACTTCGACCAATCCCGTAAAGATTCTCGTCGAGGGTGACAACTTATATCTCTTAAATTCATCTACCATCTGTTTACTGCCGAATTTACTAAGACCAAATATCAAAAACCCAATTCCTAAAAAACTCTGTAGTATGACTGATAAAATATGCATCTAATTACCACTCCTTTTAAACTATTATTATTTATCCTAAAATTATTTAATCTAACAATATGAAATATACTATTATGATTTCTCTTTGTCAACATAAAAACCATCCTCCTTAGATATTTCACTAAAAAGGAAAAGTGCCATTCATTACAGAATTAAAAGAGTCATAATAGTAATAAACTGGGAACGTTAGTAGGAGGGATGATCCAGATGTCAGAAGATTCACATATTCTGCCGAGCAACACTTTGAAATGTATTTGTTCGGTATATGTACCGGTAAAGAAACCTTTACAATCGGTAGAGTGGTGGCAACAGAATTTTGGGCTGAAATATGCGGTGCCTTACAACCCGGCGGAATCTCAAGCGATACTAAAGCTTGCCGACGGGCAATGGCTGCATTTGGTGGAAACCGAAGGGGAGATCGATAACCCATTTCCTAATAAGGCAGGTTATCCAATGTTCAGATTTACGTTCGAGGTAAGAGAAATAGAGCTGGTATACGATCGTTTGCAGTCTAATGGAGTGAAAATAGAAGATCTCGAGGATAGAGGAAGCTGTGGTATTAACTTTGTATTTTACGACCTTGATGGCAATAAGTTTGATGTTAATGAAGTCGTTAATGTACATCGAACGCCTGAAGAAGCGGACAAGGTAAAGGCTCATTTATTCCATACTGCTCAATAAAATCATATTTCAGCTGCCACAGCTTACCCGCATAGACTCCCTATCCTTTTCCTTTAACCGTGGGCAAGTATAACAGTAGTCGGATCGTGCACCCAAGCGATAAGCAAGGCAACAGGCCGTTTTTACTAACAGCTTTTGATCCGGGTTGACCGGGTCGTCAATGAATTTTAGTTTAATATCGAATGGGTTTTTGCGGAGCCCGAACGCACTAGCATCAACGTCATGAGAAAGAATGTTAAATTGAGAAATGATATTTTCTTTGTATGCATTATCTGAAGCTGTTGCCAGCTCGTTTTCCCTTTGGTCATATAGAGCATAGACGAGCTGTCCCCATAGTGGAATGACTCTCATTTGGGCTGCCTGGGATAAGATGAGCATTAAAGGTGTTACTTGTTCCTTGTAAAAGGAGCTTAGCAAGGCTTTGCACCAAGTGTGACGGTCCGTGTCTGGTGTGTCGATATACCGTGTTTCGATGATTTTAAACGAAAATAGGGGGTAATGTGTACCGGCATATAGCTGTACGGATAAATTCGATAATGATAAATCTAAAATCGGCCCATCGCTGTGGTACAACATCTGCTGTAGGGCACTGCACACTCCTGCAAACCAAGTACAGAAAAAGGCTGCACCTGTAGACCGTTCGCTTGCTGTAATAAGTGGGGCGTACGTGTCAATTAGGCGCACCATATTTTCTATGTTTAATAGTTCGGATGCTTGCATGGTGAGCACGATGTTCTCAGGCTCATATAAAGTCAGAAAAAAGCTCTCTTCCAGCTGCTGAAAATCAATCGCACCCACTGCAAATCCTCCCATTATTTTTTATTATTTTCAAAGGTATGAACGACATCGTCTATTGCGTTAATGTCTGCTAATGGAGACATACCTAGATTAAACCATTCATTGCCGCCCATGATGTGCACCTGATTGTTCTTAACGGCTGTCATGTTCTTCCATAGCGAGCTATCCATCAATTCCTTATATCTATTCTTAACTTCTGCGTTGTCTTCATTGTTGAGCTGTAGAATGATATGGTCTGGATTATATTCAGGTATTTTTTCCAGAGAAATCGCAACGCTGAGTTCACTTTGTGGAAAGTCTTTAACCGGCTTCAGACCTAACGTCTTATGGATGAAGCTACCGCGATCAATATTTTCACCGTAAATAATCAGATCCTTCTCCATAATCATCATGTACATGACTGTCTCATCCCCAACAAGGGTATGAAGCTTTTCTTTAGCTTCAGCTTCTTTGCGTTTCAAATCTTGAATGACCTGCTCTGCCTTATCTTGCTTACCGAGAACCTCAGCAATATCCCGCAATTCATCACGCCAATCATCTCGTTGCGGTAAAAGCACAGTAGGGGCGATTTTGGAAAGCTGATCATAATCCTTATCGGCCCACCAAGTGGGAGCGATAATCAAGTCTGGAGTTGAGGCTAGAATCAATTCGAAATTAGGCGTTTTGGCAATCCCCATCTTTAACGTATCCTTCATCGCTTCTTTAATATAGGCAGGAAACTCTTCATGATAGTTTTGCACCGCAACTGGGACCACGCCCAGTGCATACAAAAACTCTGGATATACAACAGAAAGTCCAATGATCCTTTGAGGGTCAGTTGGTATGCTGATGTCACCCTTCAAGGTTTGTATAACACGCTGCTTATCGGATGCACCTTCACTGGGTTTACTGGAATCTCCAGATGCCGCGCTGGTGTTATTAGGCTCTTTGTTAGCAGATGAACAGGCAGAGCTAATTATCAGTAATAATGCGATAGCTATTCCTACAATTAAATGTGTGTTTCGGTTCATTCTCTGAAGTCCTCCTGAATATCTAATTATGTATGATAATCCCTTATTAAAAATGATTCTCATTATCACATAACAGGAGTATAGTTGAATTTTGCTTTTCAGAATATTGACGATCACGACATTATTTTATGTACGATCCCGCCATAGCTTCAGTGCTTCGTTTAACATTAGATCATGGGTGAAAGCTGTATATTCTATCCAAGGATACGAGGGAAGAAAGTCAACCCGTCTATTCCTGAATGCTTTCAGATCGCGCCATAGCTCAGAATGCATCAGTGTGTGCCAGTGTGATTGTGACAGGGCATCTTGATCCACGATGAGCAATAGTCGATCCGCATCAAGAGCCGTCAGTTGAACAGGCGTTATTTGCTGATCAGTTTTCATAAGGTCGACACCTTGCGTGGGCACTACTTGTAGATCATCGTAAAATACCGTCCCTAAGCTTCTGTTGCCTAGAACGTGATACCGATCTCCACTAATTCTTAGGATAAGGAGGCTGTCATCCTTGATGGTGTATCTCACTTGCTCTCTTACGAAACGGGCCTTACGTTCATATTTGTCTATCCAGATTTCCGCTGCGGCTGTTTGGTCCAGAAACTGTGAAATTGATCGTAAATGCACGCGCCAATCATTTTCCAGCCAAGGCACTAAGAACGTAGGTGCAATTTCTCTGAGCGCGGCCTGTTCCTCGGCAGAAACAAGGCAGTCAATACCTACAATGAAATCGGGATGTGCAAGCCTAAGCTCTTCCCTTTTTATTGAATCATTTGAACTGAGAGCTAATACCGAATTCGTGTGATACTTCCTCTGGTAATAGCCAGTCCATGGATGATCAGCGGGTGCGGCGCAGGGAGTGACCTGAAGAGCAATGAGTTGTCCAATGTTGGAGGGATGGTATGCAACGACTTTTTTTCGACTGTATTTCATGAAGGCAGCGGGAGGTATACCTGATACCTGTTTGAATTTGCGTCGGAAATAAATATCATCATGATAGCCAACATGTCGTGCAATATCTCGCAGACGATGCTCTCCACCCGTTCTCATAAGCTGTTGGGCTTGCTCAATGCGATAGGCTGTCAAATAGTCTATGGCACTGTAGGCAAACCTCTTCTTAAATAATCGCATAAAATGACGGGAGCTTAGCCCAGCTACCTTGGCAAGATGCTCTATCGTCAGTTCTTCTTGGTAATGCTGCTCGATATAAGCTTTCACATATTCGAGGGCTCTTTCAGAATCATTTCCTTGCACCAGAAGGGCATCATGCAAGATCGTATGTAGTAATTCGTGAAAGAGAATTTGACTACGAAATCGTTCTAAACGATCCTCGTTTTGTAGGTTATGGCATATCGTTTCGCACAGAGCGTTAACGGATACTGGAGATGAAACGATAACCTCATCTTTAACCGGGAACTGGCTGTCTCGCTTAACAATCGGCCTATCATCTACTGATAATCCTGTATCTTCAATGACGTCGAATCGCAAATAATACAGCCCACGCTCATCAAACGAGTGCGCCGAGGTTTCGATAAGCTGACCGGGGGTACAAATATACGCACTACCTTGTCTCAGCTCAATAAAGCGCCCGTCAACAGTTAACCAACCTTGACCGCTTCCTGCTATAATAAGAATATGTGATTCAATAAACTGAAGCCGTAATCCCCATTCAGTTACAGTATTATTAATATGTTCAATTTCCCGAAGCTTAAAGCACATGCTCTCGAGTGAAATATATTCCGTAGTTTTACTGTCCTTTTCCGGATTATGCAAGAATAACTCACCATCCTTTAAAGAAATGAAGTGTAGAGATGAGCAAAAAGAGTGTATGGAATAAAGGCAAGCATAACGGTGGGGGCGGGGCAACGAAAAGTGGCAAAAGCTTTGTGCAGGCTCCTCCAACTGTTTCAACGGAAAGGAGCGCGAGTCCAACAATTAACAATAGTCCATTAAATAGCGTTAAACGGATGAATCGTGATAATTGGGTAGGAAGGCAGACTCGAGAAACTCCTAAATAATAATTGGCAATGGAAATAAGTGGGCTAGTGAAGAGTTATTTCATAATATGGTCCAAATGATAGGATACGGCTTGCATGAACTCTTCCTTACTCCTGCTTTCGGGGAAAGTGGTGTAGTGTAAGATTAGGCCATCTGTAAGCGCATGAAGCCTTTTGGCCTCGTATTCTGCATTAATGCCTTCCTTCGTCAGCTTCATGGACACCAGAAGATCAATCATTCTGCGAAACCCAGCATAGAGCTCCTCATGAACCTCACGGCTTAATGCACGAATGGTCGCATTGGAGACAGCCTTCCCCGCAAAAGCTAGCCATACCTCGGCTTCGGCTAGACGTTCCTCGTCAAGCGGTGAGAGCTCGGCGATAATCATTTCGATATCGTGACGAGGCTCCCCGTTGAATGGCAGGCGTGCTATCCGCTCATTCACCCGTAGTGATACAAGCCTCATGGAGTAAGCAAGAAGCTCTTCTTGTGTATGAAAGTAATATCGAAGAGATCCCAGAGAAATCCCCATCTCATCAGCCACCTGACGCACGGATACGCCATCCAGTCCATCCCGGCGTATTACGCGCCAGGTGGCTTCTGCTATTTTTTCTTTCCGTTGGTTATGGTTCACGATTTTTGGCATGGCATTATTATAGCATGATTGCGTTTTAATACAATCGTGCTATAATAACCCTAATTAATACAGTCGTTTTAAAAAGGGGTAAATAGCTTGACCGTTATGATTATAGGCTGCGAAATCGCATTCTGGGTATTCGTATTGGCAGGATTGGTGTGCCGCTACATCTTAAGGCTAAAAACCGTGGGGGCAGCCCTCCTGCTCTGTACACCGATTATAGATCTGATTCTCTTAGTGGTCACCGTAATCGATTTGAGAAATGGGGCGGATGCAAGTATCACCCATGGTCTTGCTGCGGTGTACATTGGAGCATCCATCGGCTATGGCCATTCTATGATTAAGTGGGCAGACGTTAGATTTGCCAACCGATTTGCCGGAGGTCCGCCGCCGCAAAAAAAGGCCAAGTATGGAAGGGAACATGCTCGTAACGAAAGACTGGGCTGGCTAAGGCACTTACTATCGTGGGCTATAGGGTGCGCCATTCTATATGGAATGATATGGTTTGTAGATGAAGATGGTCGCACAGAAGGACTTCTTCAATTGACTCGCATATGGTCAATGCTACTGGGTTTAGACTTTCTGTATAGCTTTAGCTTCACATTGTGGCCTCGGAGACAGAAATAGGTCGCAGTAAACATGGAGTAGCGTAAGTTGGGGTTCCTTGTGTGCTTTCATAGTTTGGTTATGATAAAATGTTTGAAAAACGTAAGGGACGTGTGCATATGGTTATATTAAAAAAGGTTCGCGGATGGATAAGTTCAATAGTGATAGCCTTTGTTCTGTCCCTTATCATTGGCATTTTTATCATTCAGCCCTATAAAGTAGATGGGCACTCCATGGACCCGACCTTACAAGACAATCAAAGAGTGTTTATTTCTAAGCTGTCTCATACCTTCTCCTATTTACCTGAATATGGCGATATCGTCATTATTGATAGCCGCGTTAATCGTAATCGTACTTTCATGGACGATGTAATGGACAACCCAGTATTCCAGCTGTTCTCCAATAAAGATGAGCGTACCTTTTATATTAAAAGGGTCATAGGCAAGCCTGGTGATGTACTGGAATTTAAGAATAGTAAGGTTTATCGTAATGGTGAGCTATTAAATGAACCTTATATTCAAGAAACTATGAGCTATACTTCTGATGAGCAATGGGTCGTGCCGGACAATCATGTGTTCGTAATGGGCGATAATCGCAATCATAGTGAGGATAGCAGGATAATTGGATTTATTCCGTTAAACCATGTTATTGGCAAAAAGGTTCTATAGGACAGCGAACCGTTGCTTACGATTCAGAATGGGTTCAGAAATTCAAAATATACTGGAGTGAGATAGCCTGCGCTTTTTCGCTTCGTAGTGGATAGCCTGTTGAGACAATGACTCTCAATAGGCTTCTTTTCTATATCGTTCTGAGCGGACAAGCTCTATAATTTCTATGAAGATACAAAGGCAACGTACGATTATACCTACCGAGGAGTCGGATGATGAATAAACGAAAGCTTGTTATCAGTTTCATTTTGTTAACACTGTTCCTCGTATCTACTGTCATCATTATTTTTGTGGAATCTGGGACGAAGGATAAAGTACTAGCTAAGGGTGGCATTATCGATTTGAGGGATTGGGATTTCCCTACATCCGGAACCGTAAAATTAGACGGTGAGTGGGAGTTCTACTCGAACCAGCTGTTAACGCCTGATGATTTTTCTGTAAGAGACGAGGAGAGCAGCTCTCCATCCCATCTGGCTGACGGGCAAATCGTCAACATTCCTGGTAAATGGAACAGCTATTTGCACCCTGGTGGCAAATCCAACGGAATAGGCTACGGGACTTACAGGTTGCTTATTAAGCTTCCTCAGAATTCAGAAGGAATTTACGGCATTAAAACTTCAAATATAAGAATGTCTAACAAGATATACATGAACGGTCAGGAAATCGGAGCGAGTGGGATGCCTTCCGCCCGTCCATCCGAAGGCGTGCAGAACAATGTACCCTATGTTGGCGTTGCTCCTGTTAAGGGAGACAGCGTTGAACTGATCGTACAAGTTGCCAATTATAGCTACGTGACCGGAGGGATCATCTACTCGATTGCCTTCGGTGATCAAGCAAATATCATACATACCCAGGAGCTTGCGATTCTGAAGGATGCACTGCCTATTGCTGGGTTATTAATCTCAGGTATATTCGGTCTTATGTTATTTGGATTTAGGAGGCAGGAGAAGGGACTGCTCTATCTTGGCTTGTTCTGCTTCGCCAGTCTAGTCTTTATGATCTCGCAGGGAGAGAAGCTGATTGTTCTCATCCAGCCAGGAATCCCCTATTGGATTGTGCTTAAGATTCAGCCCATCTCTTCAACACTAGTGTATTACTTTCTCTTGCGTTCGATAGCTGAATCCAATCCAGGAGCTACCAGTAAGCTTGCAACTCGAATTGCTATAATAAGCACGACGGCAATACTTACCCTCTTTATTGTTATGCCTACGACATTTATATCACGTTGGGAATTTCTTATTCTATTCAATGGTTTTATTCTGGTTGGCTTCTGCTTGTATCTCATGCTTAAGGGAAGAAATCAATGGGATAAAGTTGATTTCTATTGGCTATTGAGCGCTCAGAGTATCTTCGTAATCATCGTTATCTATTTGCTTTATGTGTCTGGTATTTGGCCAGGGTTATATGTCATTACTTACGAGATGATTATTTTCTTCTTCGCTCAAGCTGTTCTGTTAGCCAAACGATTCACGAAATCAGCTCGGGAAGTCGAGAAGTTGTCGGAAAAGCTTCTCACACTTGATGGATTGAAGGATGAGTTCATGGCTGATACGTCCCACGAGCTAAGAACCCCGCTGCATGGGATGATCAATATCGCTCAGTCCATGCTGGAGGGGGCAACAGGCTCGCTTGCGAACGAGAAGCAGGCCGAGCATCTGTCTATGATCGTAACAACAGGCAAGCAATTGTCTTTGATTATTAACGACATCCTGGAGTTCGCTGAGCTGCGTGGCGGTGCATTAAAGTTGGATAAGCGTGCGGTTCATCTTCAGCCTGTTGTTCATGCGGTTGTTGAGGTCATGGGGCATATGATAACAGAGAAGGAGGTACGGTTAATACAACGAATACCTGCCACATTACCTTTACTGAATACGGATGAGGATCGATTACGCCAAATCCTTTATAATTTGCTAGGTAACGCGGCTAAAGCGACAAGCTTTGGGGAGATTATCGTCTCTGCAAGAACAGAGAACGGTTATGTAACAATTGAAGTTACAGATACAGGAACAGGGATTTCTAAAGAGCTTCTCTCCATGATTTTTCCACCTGGTCACCGGAAACTACAAAACCGTTCCTTCAAGGGCTCAGGGCTCGGCTTGCGCATTACGAGGCAGTTAATTGAGCTAAGCGGGGGACGGCTTTGGGCCGAGTCGGAGCTAGGCAAAGGAACAACCTTTTCTTTTACGATACCTATAGCCGAAGAAGCGAAGTCCTCTGTCTACGCAACAACCTTACAGGAAACGGCGGCTACAGCAGCTACATCAGATTTAGGCTTTACCTTGGAACCCCGCCCACATTCCGTACCTTTGCCTAAGGAGTTTCGGATACTGGTCGTTGATGATGATCCAGTGAGCTTGCAGGTTCTCATTCACTTGTTATCCATCGAGCAGTGCGAGGTTATTCCGATAAGCAGTGCTACTGATGCGCTAGAGGAGGTTATGACTCGAGGACTGAGCTATGATTTGGTCATTACGGATTGGATGATGCCGAATATGTCAGGAATTGAGCTCTGTCGAAAGATTCGGGAGCGATTCATGCTTTCTGAGCTTCCGGTGCTCCTCTTAACAGCGAAGAGTAGGCCTGAGGATATTCGAATCGGGTTTGAGGCAGGCGTAAACGATTATATAAGCAAGCCGGTAGATGCGGGAGAGATGAGAGCGCGTGTAAGAACGCTACTAGAGCTACGTCGATCAGTAAAGGTTGCTGTTCAATCGGAGATGGCCTTTTTACAAGCGCAGATTAAGCCACATTTTCTATATAACGCGTTAAATACCATTATTGCAGTCTGTCCCGTTAATCCTTATAAAGCGATGGATTTGCTCATTGAATTAAGCCAATTTCTACGGAGTAGCTTTGATTTCCATAACCGGGACAAGCTGACGACGCTTGAAAAAGAGCTGGAATTAGTTAAATCGTACTTAACACTAGAGCAGGCACGGTTCGAGGAGCGGTTAAAAATTGAATTTGATGTAAAATGTGATCTGAAGGTGCTTATACCGCCTTTGACCATTCAACCCATCATCGAAAATGCAGTAAATCACGGTGTAATGAAGAAAGAGGAAGGCGGAACAGTTAGACTGATCATTGAAGAGACGGGGGATCACACCGTTATTAAAGTGGAGGACGACGGCGTTGGCTTCACGAGTAAGCGGTTATCTGAGGTCGTGTCTGAGCAAGGCACGGGTCGAGTTGGGTTGAGCAATATTCATAGAAGGCTTATTAATCTTTATGGAAGTGGGCTAAAGATTAACAATGGGGAGAAGCAGGGCGCGGCAATTAGCTTCCAAGTTCCCAAGAGCGTCTCTAAGCCTATAGGTCCTTCAACGATGGGGAGTGAGCATAGTGAAAGCGATAGTAATTGACGACGAGAAACCAGCGTTGGCACAAATCGAATGGTTAATCGAGAGGGATGGTCGTCTTGTAGTTGCGGGCAAGTTCACATCTGCCAGAGAAGGAATTATGCATCTGGAGAAGGAGCGGGCAGAAATTGTATTTCTAGACATCGAGATGCCGGGCATGAATGGTCTAGAAGCAGCGGAGCATATTCGGGGGATTAACCCGGAAATCCGAATTGTGTATATTACTGCTTATTCTAACTATGCTATCGAAGCCTTTGATCTGCATGCGCTGGATTACTTGCTGAAGCCCGTTCATCCCGAGAGATTTAAGAAAACTGTAGCCCGGATTATAGACGATCTAAGTCGAAGGAAGGTTGAGCACGTATCGCCAGTCGCCCAGCCAATGCTGTCCAGCTTCAGGCGATTGGAGTTCCAGAGCGAGGGCAAACCAAGTATAGCGCTTAAGCAGCTGCGAACATTAAAGGCTCAGGAGCTATTCGCCTATCTCCTCGAATATCAAGATCAGTGGGTATCCAAGGAGCGGCTGCTCGACACCTTGTGGCCTGGGGGAATCTATGAGAAAACGACAGTGCTGCTGCATACATCCGTGTATCAAATCCGCAAGCTTATTAAAGATTGGAACATTGGGGCTGTCGTCGAATATGCCTTAGATAGCTATCGTCTGACAAGTAATGGCTTGTTGGTGGATAGAGAGTTATTTGAACGAGGCACAGCATCTGCTCAGGTAGAATCTGAGGCTGATAGAGAGGCTGCTTTAGCTACGCTTGCTCTATATGTCGGAGATTATTTGCAAGAGCATGATTACGAGTGGGCAAGGCCGCGAAGGGAAGCACTGAGATCTAAGTATGTACTTCTTATGCAGAATGTAGCGAAATACGAGGCAGCGACGGGCCGCCAGCATGAAGCGCTTAAGCGGCTCGTTGCTATTCATGAACAAGATCCCTATTCAGATGAAATTTGCCTGCTAATTCTCAACATATACGACCAGTTAAACGATTATGATGCGCTACTTACTTATTATGATCAATTCGCCAAGCTTCTGCGTGATGAGCTGAATTCAGAGCCGGAGCCTCAAATCCAGCTTCTTGTGCAAGCTGTACGGGAATATGGCCTGTAAGCTGCAGAGTTCTACGAGCTGATATCGCCTGCAATCTCCAGAACGATAGGGCAATGGTCACTGCCTAAAATGTCACAATCGATGGATGCGTCAACGATCGAAGCAGCAAGTCTTGTTGATGCGAGGAAATAGTCAATTCTCCATCCTACGTTTCTGTCTCTTACACCAGGCATATTAGACCACCAAGAATAAATATCTGTCCGCTCGGGGTAGAGGTGTCTAAAGGTGTCAACAAATCCGGCGTTCAGAAGCTTAGTCATCTTGTCCCTTTCCTCTTCTGTAAAGCCGGAGTTGCCGCGATTAGCTTTGGCGTTCTTAATATCAATTTCCTGGTGTGCAACATTCAAATCGCCGCAAATAATTACAGGCTTAAGCTTATCTAACTCCTGAAGATAGCCACGGAACCGATCCTCCCATTCCAGACGATATTCTAGTCTAGAGAGGTCGCGCTTGGCGTTAGGTGTATATACGGTGACGAGATAGAAGGCATCGAACTCAAGCGTCAGGATCCGTCCTTCAGGCTCGTGGTCCTCTTCTATACCATACCTTACGGATAGCGGCTTAACTCTCGTTATTACAGCCGTTCCCGAATAGCCCTTCTTAACGGCATAATTCCAATATTGTTCATATTCCTCGCCATAGCTTAAAGTGATTTGACCTTCTTGTAGCTTAGTCTCTTGAAGACAGAATATGTCGGCATCCTTATGTTTAAAATAGTCATTAAACCCTTTATTCACGCACGCTCTCAGCCCATTCACATTCCAGGACACCAGCTTCATTATGGTCTATCTCCTTAGTGGTTGCGATAATTTGTTTTCACCAGTTTACCATAGATCATTGTCTGTCAAATTTTTAATCAACATTCTATCAATTTGGTAAATACTTACATTGCAGTAGAGGCTCCAGAAGCGATATGCTAGAGGTATCTTTTATTACATAAAATTAGGAAAAAATAACCTATGACTATTGGTGTATTTGACTCAGGAATCGGCGGGCTCACAGTATTAGAGGAATTGCTTCGGCGGCTCCCCCGTCACGATTATCTGTACATGGCGGATACGCTCCATGTACCTTACGGAACGAAGCCTAAGGATGATGTAAGAAGATTTATTCTTAGCACTGTCGACACGATGATTAATGAGGGTATTGACGCTCTTGTTGTGGCCTGTAACACGGCTACAAGCATTGCAGTGGCTGAATTGAGGGAGTTATATTCCTTGCCGATTGTAGGCATGGAGCCAGCGGTTAAGCCAGCGGTGGAAATGAATCGTGCAACGGGGAAGAGGGTGCTGGTATTCGCAACTCCCCTGACCCTGCAGCAGCCTAAGTATTACGCCCTTGTATCCCGTGTGGATGAGGGTGGAATCGTGGATTCATTGCCGCTGCCTGAGCTGGTAGAATATTGTGAAGGCCTTCAGTTCGATAAGGAAGTAATGGGAGAATATTTCCGAGAGAAGCTTGCTCGATATGATCTCGACAATTACGGAATTGTCGTACTTGGCTGTACGCATTATCCTTTCTACACAGATATTCTTCGCCAAGTTCTGCCACCACACATTCAGATCGTTAATGGAAACGCAGGGACCGTGAAACGGTTGTCCGCTTTGCTTAGCCGTTATGGGATAGCGGAAGGCCGCGGGAGCGGTGACGTGAGATTTATGTGTACAAGCGGCGATCCCTCATATGTAGATAAAATGCAGATAGCGCTTGAGTTCGTTCAGGAGAGCTACAGGAAGAACGAGGAAACACTTTAATGGATGCCAAGTAAGTACTGAAAGGTCGGGTACCTCCTAGAGGTAGCCCGGCTTTTGCATATATAGTCTTCTAATAATAAGACCATTCAATAGAGTAGGGTACGAGGACGTTATAAATATTGCTAGAATGGGATAGGCTATTAAAGCTATTGAGAGAGCAAATAGATCACAAACCAAACAAGAATGGAGATACAGAAATGAGCACAGCCGTTCCCAAAGCCCAATCCCAAGTAACGGGGAAGAAGCGAGGCAAATGGCTTATATTGGCGGTTCTAGCACTGCTGGTTATTTATTTGCTAGGAGCAGAGAGTCGTTTGTTAGGACGTTGGGTGCCGATAGGATGGTTTCGAGACATACCTGAGGTAACACAACTGCATCCTATAGTGGACAAAAATAAAGAAAAGCTAATCGAACGGAGTAAAAAGGCAGG
This sequence comes from Cohnella abietis, assembly GCF_004295585.1. Lineage (NCBI taxonomy): Bacteria > Bacillati > Bacillota > Bacilli > Caryophanales > Paenibacillaceae > Cohnella > Cohnella abietis. The sequence continues at coordinate 502,253 of NZ_AP019400.1, forward strand.
AATCAAGATTCTAATAACGAGTGATTTTCGCAGCTCAAAGGAACAGGATGCTCTATACCGTCAAGGTCGGAGTGATAAGGGAGCCATTGTTACCCAAGTAAAGGGGGGCCAATCCTTTCACAATTATGGCTTAGCCATCGATTTTGCGCTGCTAACCCCTAAAGGTAAAGCGATATGGGATATGAAGTATGACGGGAATAAGAACGGCAAATCAGACTGGATGGAGGTCGTAGCTATAGCGAAAGAGCTGGGGTTTGCATGGGGTGGGGATTGGAAAGGCTTCCCTGACTACCCCCATTTGCAGATGGACTTCGGCTATTCCATTGGGGAGCTCCAGCGGGGATGGAGGCCTCCCTATCAAGTTGCAAAATCAGGATAGCACCTTGCTAATATAATGTGCTACCGCATCTTCATCGTTGCATCCTAGTTTTCCAGTGGCTATATCTAACAGCTGAGGATGGGCATTCGCCACAGCGAGGCACGTCCCGGCTAATTCAAACATACCTAAGTCGTTCAGGTTATCACCGAATGCGGTTACCTGCTCTGGGGTGCAGTGGATAAGTTGAGCCCATTTTCGAAGGCCTTCCTTCTTATTTGCTTTTCTATGGCTGAACTCAAGGAAATAGTGGTTGTCGATGTACGGGTCCTTCATGAAGTGGATATGGACCTTATCATGAAAGGCTTGTTCTACTGTAGCTTTTAGAGGTTCTAGCTCCTCAAGCAGTCCGATGTAGGTAATAATGAGTGTTCTGTTCGCATCAGGACATTCCAGCGGGGTGCATTCTGCAAAGCGAGGATCATTAGGGCGACTTTCGTAGAATTGCAAGTCACCTGTTCTACTTAATTTCTCATGCCATACACGCTCTTTATCTTCGTTATCCAAGGTGAATAAGAATGGAAGTAGCTTTGCCATTCTACCCATATCAATGATTTCATTCGTTATCTCTCTTTCTAACCAATGTCCGTTTAATACCTTCTGAGTAAGGGGGTCTAATATAACGGCCCCATTATAGAGCACAATAGGATATTTCCAAGGAATAGCAGACACAATTCTGTTGGAGCTCGAGTAGCTTCTAGCCGTCGCATAGCTAATAACGATTCCTTGCTCGAGAGCTTTAGTGAGTACGTCAATCGTATAGGCAGATAAGGATGCATTTGATTGAAGCAGGGTTCCGTCAAGATCGGTCAGAAAGGCTGTCTGCATGATGCTTTACACCTCCAATGTCCATTGAAAATAATGACCTTCTCAGTATAATACATTTTGCTTAGAAGTTCTGGGTTGCTGCGTTTAAATCCTCGGCTGAGCTGGCAACCTTTGTGGTGGAAGAGCCGACCTCTTCAATAACTCGCACCAATTCCTCTAACTCTAACTCCACCTTGTTCATTTCGTTCATGCTGCTTTCTAGTGACAGCAGAATATGGTCAAACCTTTCTCTGGTTTGCTCCGATTCATGCTGTCCTAATTCGACGAGATGCTTGACCTCTTCAATGGATTGCACAACCTCTTGCGTGTGTGCGTTAGATAGCTGAACTAATTCACTAATTTGTTTAACTGCCTTGCTGGAATCCTCAGACAGCTTCTTCACTTCTCCTGCTACGACTGCGAAGCCAGCGCCATGCTTGCCTGCTCTTGCAGCCTCAATGCCGGCATTGAGGGACAGAAGCTTGGTTTGACCGGATATCTGCTGAACAATGCGCACGATCGAGGAAATCTGCTCTGAGGAAAGAATGAGCTGCGCGACCGAGCTTTCCATCTGCAGAGAGCGTTGATAGATAGACTCGATTCGTCGTTTGAGATCGCTTATTTTCTCTGAACCTATTAAAGCAAGCTGACGAGATGCTTGAGCCATGTTAGCGCTGTGCAGGAAAGATTCATTAACATGGCTGCTGCTGGCAATCAGTTGCTCGGTTGAAGCACTTGTCTGTTCGGTAAGAGCGGCGAGCTCTTGGCTTACAAGACCGATTTTATGCTTCACTTCTTCCCGAATTTGCTTGTTATATCGTTCCATTTGCTCGATATTTTGCTTCTCGTAAGCCTCGATGACAAGCTGCTGCTCGAAGTTAAGCAGCTTGGTAATGGCCTTTCCGTAGGTCAAGCTCTGCTGGTTATCTTGGGCATAGTGATGAATGATTTTGAGAAAGGTATTTTGCAGGTTCTGAAAGCTTCCAATATACCATTTAGGCTCTAACCCGATGCGCTGATGAACCTCGGCAATGCGAAGCCGTTTCTGAATATACTCGCTATTAATTCGACCGCTAAATATTTCGATAATATGCTGCTTTAAGGTGCCTCGGAGTCTTTCAACCGTACTATGCTCGATAATAATATTTTTAAGAACGGATACGTCAACGATTGTCGTGTAGAAAGCCTCTATAATTTCATCGATATGCTCGACAATCATAGGCTGAATGGCGTGAATGATTCTTAAATCCTCTGATGTTAAATCTATCATCTTCAGCTGTGTAGTTAGCTGTTGATTAGAAACATCAATTAAAGCCTCATCTGTTGACTGAACGGATTGAATTTTACTCGAACGTACAGCTTTAGAATTGGGTGCTTTTCCGAACCATTTCGCCATGCCAGCTCACTCCCTTAGGTAGCGCATCTCAAGCTGCTCAGAAGACATAGGGCGATCTTTGAGATACCCTTGTACAATATCGCAGTTCATTCCTCGTAGACATTCCAACTGTTCTTCCGTCTCGACACCCTCTGCAATGACCCGAAGATTCATGCCGTGAGACATGTCGATAATCGCTTTCGTTATGACCACACTTCTAGAGTCGCTGGTTAGCTCCCGGACAAAGCTCTTGTCTATTTTGAGAATATCAATGGGAAACTGCTTCATGTAACCTAGTGCCGAGTAGCCTTTACCAAAATCGTCTATCGCGATTTGAAAGCCAAAGGACTTGAATTCGTGAAGAATAGGCAATACCGATTCAATATCGTTCATACTGCTGCTCTCGGTAATTTCAATGACGATGTAGTGCGGATCGACGTTGGACTGGGTCACAATGTTGCGAATGGTGGACGCTAAGTCAGGCGCCATGAACTGTCTAGCTGATAAATTAACGGCAATAGGCGGCACAACATAGGATGAGGAAAGCCAGCTATTAATCTGTGAGCAAACCTCCTTCAATACCCACTTGCCGATCTCCATGATGCTACCGGTTTCTTCAGCGATAGGGATGAATTCTCCAGGAGAGACTGCGCCGAGCGTAGGGTGATTCCAACGAATGAGCGCCTCCATTCCTTCCATCTGGCCGGTTTCTACACTAATCTGTGGCTGATAATGAAGAGTTAGCTGTTTCTTGGAAATCGCCCAACGCAGCTCGTTCTCTAGATCAAGCTTACGCAAGAAGGTGTTAATAATGCTCTCGTTGAAAATCTGGTAGCCGCCGTTCTGGATTTTGGCCTGATACATGGCTAAGTCCGCGTTCTTGATCAGTGTTCCGAAGTCACCGCCATGGGTAGGATACATACATATGCCAATGCTTGCGTTGATATAAAGCTCATTGTCCTCCACCCAGAAAGGCTTCTTAATGCTGGCAATAAGATGATTGGCAATCAGCGTCGCTTCTTCAGGGTCCTGTAAGTCCTGTAGAACGATAATAAACTCGTCGCCCCCTAACCGGGACACAATATCATCCTTACGTACAACGGAGGTCAGACGCTCGGCGACTTGCTTGAGGAGCTTGTCTCCCATGTTGTGTCCCAAGGAATCGTTGACCATCTTAAACCGATCAAGATCAATAAAGAAAACAGCGAGCTTTCGATTTGTTTTCGTAGCCTTGGCAGATGCTTCATGGACTAATTCGCTCAGTAAGGTGCGATTGGGCAGTCCTGTCAGCTTGTCGAAATGAGCCAAATACTTTAGGTTCTCCTCAGACTGCTTACGCTCAGTAATATCCGTGAACATGCCTATGTAATTCGTAATAAAGCCATTCTCATCCCGCAAGGTTGTTATGGACAGCCACTCGGGGTATAGCTCGCCCGTCTTTCTTTTGTTCCAAATTTCACCTTGCCAGAAGCCGTAAGCATGAATTTTCTCCCACATTTTGACGTAAAAAAGTTGATTCTGAAGGCCAGAGTGCAGTAGCCTTGGCGTGTGCCCAATAGCTTCTTGCTCTGAATAGCCTGTCATCAACGTAAAGGCTTGATTAACAGATAGAATTTTCAGCTGTTTATCTGTAATCATAATTCCCTCGCTAGCATTACTGAACACTTGCGCGTGTAATCGAAGCTTAGAAATCGTGTTTTTACGATTTGTAATGTCAGAGAACATACCTACGTAATTGATTAGCTCTCCATTCTCATCCTTCACAGAGCTAATGGAAAGCCATTCCGGATAGATTTCCCCGTTCTTACGACGATTCCAAATCTCACCTTGCCACTTGCCATCCTTATGAATGGAAGCCCACATATTAATATAGTAATCAGAGTCTTGAAAGTCTGATTTCAGCATGCTAGGCTTCTGCCCAATAACCTCTGATTGCTCATATCCGGTAATGGATACGAATGCAGGGTTTACACTCACTATTTTAGAATAGCGATCTGTGACCATAATGGCTTCCTGCGAATCATGAAATATTCGAGCAAATGGCAAAGCCAGATTTTCTACTGCTTCCCTATCCTTAAAGGGATCCGTATGCTGTGTATGTGAATTCATATATGAACCCCTCTCTGCTGCTATGCCGGTGTAGCTATAAGCTACAAGTCTATTCCAACTGCATATAGTCGTTCTTTTATTTGCTCAGGGACATTGTTAAATGCAATAGTGGCATCGCAATCATTAGCCATTTTTTGTGAGGCTAACAATAGACCAAGCCCTGAGCTATCCATATCTGTAACCATACCAAGATGAAAGGTGAGGCTGCGAAATCCTTGCTGTAGGAGAGGGAATAATTTCTGGCGGATGGCGGTTGCTTCTCTAACATTAATAATCCCGTTTAGAATAACTTCGATATTGTAATCAATATTTTTGATTTCATAACACATACGCGAACCTCCCCTTAGAGTTCCAAACGAGAATAGATTGATAATTTTGTTAAACAAGCACCATCGTTGTCAGAATAGCGATTTTTGATGGTTAGATATACCTATCTATACCGCATTTTCCCATTTTTTTCTGTGACAAAAATCACATACAGCGCTCACAACAATAGGATCAGGCATCCCTTGTGGGAGGCCTGACCTGAATTGTTTATTGTAAATAGCGTTAACGCAGGTTAGGTATGACTACGCTCGGATTGACGTCCGCTCCATAATCAATTCCATCCGTTTCGAACCCGAACAGCTGGAAAAATTCACGACGATATCCTTCGAGATCAGCTAACTGATCAATATTGTCCGTCGATATTTGTTCCCAAATTTGCGCAACCTCTTCTTGTACATCATCGCGCATTTCCCAATCATCGATTCTAATGCGGCCCTCTTCGTCAACGGCAGTTCCGTCCTCCGTGTATAACCGGTCAGAGAACAATCGATACATTTGCTCGATACAGCCCTCCTGAAGTCCTTTTTCCTTCATAACTTTGTACAAGGCAGAGATATATAACGGCACGACAGGAATAGCTGAGCTGGATTGCGTCACAAGTGCCTTGCCTACCGTTACGAATGCCCGACCACCGCCTGCGCTGAGCTTATCATTCAGTTGCTTGGCAGTTGCCTCGAGATGATCCTTGGCTTGTCCGATTGTACCTTCTCGATAGACGGCCTGCGTTATTTGTGAGCCGATATAGGAGTAAGCGACAGTCGTTGCATCATCAGTTAACACGCCGCCTTCCTTAAGCGCATCCATCCACATCTGCCAATCCTCGCCACCCATTACATCGACCGTTTCTTGTATTTCTGTCTCTGTAGCGGGCTCTATTGTAATCATACTTACTACTCCGTCGTGAAAGTTGACGGTTTTATTGGTATAGGGCTGTCCAATAGGCTTAAGCACCGAGTTGGAGGTTTCACCTGTACGGGGATTCGTTCTACGAGCCGTAGCAACACTATATATGACCAAATCGACGTGTCCCAGCTCGCTGCGAATCACATCAATTGTTTTTGCTTTTATCTCATCGGTAAGTGCATCTCCGATAACGCTGAACGATTTCAGCCCGGCTTCCTGAGCCGCAATTTCGAAAGCAGCAGAATTATACCAGCCCGCAGATGCCGTCCGTCCTTCGCCGCGATCCCCTGGCCGATAGACACCAATTGTGTTGGCACCGGCTCCGAAAGCAGCCACGATTCGGGAAGCAAGACCGTATCCCGCTGAAGCTCCGATGACTAGCACGTTGCGGGGGCCCTTAATTGGCGGTTTGTCTTTCACGTAATTAACTTGCTCCTGTACTTGCTGTGCGCAGCCTTGCGGATGAGCTGTTGTACAAATAAAGCCACGTGCTCTTGGTTTAATAATCATGTAATGTAAATTCCCTTCTTCAATCGAATGCACCATTCATTATGTCTATTTTAACGATTTTTCTATGAAACGGAAACTGTGACCACCAAAAGAGTGAATGCGTCTAATTGTGTCATTGATAAAAAGCTCGAACGACTTTCAATAATTTGACAATTATGAGCATGACAAACGGGAGTGTTTTCCAGATATAATTATGCTGTAAGATTAAAGTTGAGGGGGGATTGTATGGCTATTCAGAAGCTCCAACGCTCGTATTTCTGGTTCCTTGCCCTTACTATGCTCATCTTGCTTACGGATACACTTACCGTTCGTTCCTTTTCGCTTGCTGATCAGGACCCCGTTCTCGTTTATGCCCTCATGTTCGATTTCATGCTCGTCATTCCTTTTCTATATTGGCTATTTATTCTGAGGAAAAAGGGGAAATCAATAACTAAGATCATTCCCTTGCCTTTGCTAGGTGCACTCGTTGTGTGGCTTGTCCTTCCCGTTCATCTAAGGGGCTCGGTGTGGAGCGCTGTATGGCCTGTTGAATTGCTACTTCTGGCAGTTGAGCTTGCCTTTGTTGGCTATGAAATTCGCATTATTTATCGAGTGGTCAAAAGATTTCGGAGGATTGCCAGCCAAGAGCCGAATACCGGTGAGGCTTTACGTATAGCCGTGCATGAGGAGATTGGACAAAGGAAATTAGCTTCTCTTTTATTGCATGATATCAGTTGGGTGTACTTTCTTTTCTTCTCGTGGAGAACTAAACCGAACATAGACGTGGATGGCTCTCCAGTATTCACCTACCATAAGAAAACTAATCAGGTTCTATACTCCGCCATTTTAACTAAAATCATCATACTTGAAGGTATTGCTGTACATCTGTTGCTCCAGCAATGGTCTCATTGGGCTGCTTGGGTAATGACGATTGCCGATATATGGTTACTTGCTTTAGTCTGGGGCGATTGCCGTGCATCAGCCCTTCAGCCCGTCAGTATTAAAGGTAATTATGTTCGTTTGAGATATGGGCTAAGAATTCAAGCTGACATTCCTCTAGAGGATATAGCCAATGTAACGAGTGCGCTCGAATTCCATCCGGATACTAAGGAGTTGAAGAACTCTGCGACTTCGCTAATTCCGGCTAATATTCGAATAGAGCTTAAGCAGCCCACTAAGGTTGAGGGACTATTATTCATGCCTCGGCAGGTTACTACGATCTATATGGCACTTGATGAGCCGGAGGCATTTGCCCAGGAGCTGAGAAAGTACGCAGGACACAATTAGGGGGAATTGTTCATCTGTCGCCGTCGACGGCTACTTTAATTTATTGCTGCATTTAAGAGGGTTATGATAACATTAATTTATGGAAACGTTTCTAATGTTTTCCGTAAACTTACATAAGAGGATGGCGCAGCATTTACCGTCAGATTCGGAAAGGAAGATTCCTTGAGTCTAGTTTTGGTTCCGGCTACTCCTACTGTTCGCCTTCTAGCATCTGTCGTTAATTATTTTCCATTCTTCGCGTTAAACTTGAGAATTTTCTTCTATGATGGCGATTTAACAGGCTGGGATATGGCGCTTTTCACATTTGTTTTCATTTTTACAATTGTCCAGTTGACTCTATATTGCGTGCAAGGTCAGACGGTTGGGAAAATAATATTCAAGCTGAACATTTATTCGTATGATGGACAGAAGGCTAAGCTAGGTAAGCTACTCTTGCGGTTGATTGTCGGTCCGCTATTAAGCTTCATTCCTCCTTATATGTTCATTAATTACGGTGCCATTCTTATGAAAAACAAACAATGCTTGCACGATAAGCTTACCCACACATTCGTGGGTGTCTGGCGCGAGGAAGCTGAGCTGGCCGCCGCAATTCCTGTGGACCCGGCAACGGTGAGACGCCGCTGGGCGCTGGTGCTGGATATTGTGTTTCCGGGTTTTATTGCGTTGGCGCTATGGATTCTCTTCTATTTCTTACAGTTTGTTTATATCGTCTTATTCGCAATTTCGATGGGTCTTTTGGCGTTTTTGTACGAGCCTTATCTTAAAATTATACTAGATAATATGTTCAATTTTGGTATAGTGCTGACGGTCGTATTCTATCTTATTACGGCATATCTTATCATCCGACGCCGGACCTCCATTGGCAGAATTCTCTTGAAAGTCCGGTAACGTTAAATTGTAACCCGAAAGATAGACACTTTTAAAAAGTGCCTATCTCTCGGGTTTTTGTTTTCTAATAAAAAAGGGGAATGTCGGAGGCTGTCGAACACTAAGTATAAGGGTATATTTCCCAATACATTATATGATGATATTTTACAGAAGCAGGAGTGAGGAAATGATAACTTATTTGTCAGCGAAGCGTACATTACTACTTACACTAATTGGAGTTTTCATTTTTTCCACATTGAATTGGACTGCTGTGAATGCAGCCTCTAGTAAAAAGCCGGCTGAGGATTCATTTCAGAAAAATTTAACTCAGGCAACCTCGCTGCTTAAAGAAGCGGTGAAATATAACAACACGGTATATTCCAAAAATCCTTCCTATGACGTTTTTTCTGAGCTGTCCAATAAGTGGGATAAAGGCAAATCCTTTTTGATAGCGACGTTGAAATCAAATAAATCTACGGATACTGCATACCTGTCCCAACTACAAAACTTGGGTTACAAGGTAACAACTACGCTGCATTCAGACAATTCGGGAGTACAATTCGTGCGTCGATATGAAAGTGTTATTTCTGTATTTAACGAGACTCTTCCTTATCACACCATTCTACAAATCAAGTACAACGACGGACGAGTTGAGTTGGTTGATAATTCGAGTGAATCATTGAACGTGTACACAGTGAATGATTCAGACATAGGCTTCTACCAGAACAATAAGAAGGAAGTTCTAATGCTGGTTACCTACATGAACTACCGTGGCGGTGCTTGGAATCTGCGACTGCTGAATATGAGCAAGTCTCAGCGGCTTGAGGCGATTACCAGTATTATTCCTGTCAAAAGCTTGCCAAAAGGCTTCGAACGCTATGGGGATTCTAAGAAAACAGGCTTCTCTAATATTTGCGGAGAGGGTAGCTGCTCAGATGCTGAGGAATCGCAGTTCTCGTTGGTAAAGCAAGATGAATCTGCGGGTGTTGTGACCTTCGGTACTAAGGCTATTAAGCTCCAGAATGTGATTGTGAGTAAAACGGCTAAGTCGAATAAGCAGAAGCTTATTGAGCAAATGAACCACATCGCAGCTAATGGGACTGTGTCAGGCTTGAAGGTTGGTTTGACTACACCATATGAGGATGTCGTAAAGCTGTATGGCAAGCCTCTTGAGGAGGGCGGGACAAGCTTCTTCAAGAATTTTGCAGTGGCAACGGATGGGAAAGAAAAAGGAGAAAAAGTTACTTGGTTATCTTTTAACTCCAAAGCTATTGGACTTCAAGGCGTGACTATGGCTCAGCTTCAGCAATGGTATGGTGTCAAAGCGGACAAAGATGTGAGCAGGAAGAATAGCTATTCCTTAACTATTCAATTGAAATATGAAGGAAGCACGCTTTATGATACCCATCGTTTTAATGTTGAGTTTTGGAGTGAAGGGGCGAATAAGCCGATCACTAGCATGCTCTTATCGGTTCTAGACTGAGCAAGTGTTACTATAGATGAAGAGAGCCGAGAACCTCATTTTTTGAGGAATCTCGGCTTTCTTCATGTTAGTGGCGATTAGATTAGGGTTAGAGAAGGTCTGCCTCGTTTAGAGTTAAGAGCTCTGAGATTCGTTCATTGACATTTCCTCGGAACAAACCGCCGTGGTAACAAACAACCGTATCGATATTGAAAGAGGAAAATTGATTTAACGATTGCATGGCGGTCAATTTGTCGAGTGTCGATACAGGGTCGGGGCCGTGAAGCTGACCATCACGAACGACGAGAGCATCTCCGGCAATCAAAGTCCGCGAGGGCTCATGGTATAGACTGATATGTCCAGGCGTGTGGCCGGGAGTATCTATGATGGTCAGGAATTCAAAACCAGGGAGTTGCTCACCGCCAGCGATTGTATGGTCTACAGGAGCGCTGGGCGGATTGAGCATCAACGCTTTAAGTCCTATTTTAAAAGCTTCAGGAACGTGGTCAGGCATGTGGTTAATGCTTTCGATAGCCTCATCAGTAAAACGCAGAATTCTTTGCTCTCCTTGAATGTAGGGCTTCTCTATGATGTGGGCCATGACTTCTATTTTTGTTGAGGCTTGTTGAATGATATCCGGGAGGTTTCCGATATGATCGATATCTTGGTGGGTTAGAATAATGCGGTTGATCGTGTCGAAAGAAACTCCACAACCATCAACTGCCTCCCTAAGCTTATTAAGCTGTCTGGGGAATCCAGTATCCACGAGAATAACCTGTTGTTCGTCCCATAGAAGGACAGGGTGGACTGTGTCGATACGGCCTAGTACAGAAGCGGATATGTCCAGAACGGCAATGCCAGTAGCAATAAGCAATGATCTCACTCTCCTAAAGGATAGGGATACCCGGCCGGGATATCTTTTCACTTTCATCATAAGAGAGTACAAGGGGTATGTAAATAGTAAAATATTATATTATAACACAAAAATATTTATTTGTCAATATATTATTGGGGTAATGAGGCGGATATAATAGTCTGTATCTAAGGGGTAGGGTTTGCGCTGCTAACTCGCTTCGTTTCTCGAAAGTATCGCATAGCTCCAACTAAACAGGCCTCTTACTAACCACTTAGCTCGAACAAATCGTACAACACCGGTCATCGCGCGCCTCATGAAAGTTCCAGTTGCTCGAAAGTATCGTATAGCTCCAACTAAACAGGCCTCTTACTAACCACTTAGCTCGAAATACTTACACCACCCTTCAGTCGTGTCTATCACCAGCGGCGTTGTTCGAACAAATCGTACATCATCCAACAAACATGCCTCAATAAATCTCCCCCAATGGTGGGCGTTCATTCTCGGGGAGGTTACTCGGAGAATGGACGATTATAGTTGCATTTTGCGACGATGGCGGGAGGTTACTGGAGGAATGGGCGATTATAGTCGCATTTGCGACGATGGCGGGAGGTTACTGGAGGAATGAGCAGTTATAGTTGCATTTTGCGACGATGGCGAAGGGTTGCTGGAAGAATGAGCGATTATAGTTGCATTTTGCGACGATGGGGAGGGGTTACATAGAACGACTAGATGCTATCCCATAGCCTTTTAAGACAAGGGATAGCACCTAATTGCCGCTACTAGCTAGGGTCAAGCGTATTCTAACCCTCTGCCTTAGGCTGCTTTGTTTTTGCAATCTCTGAGGTGTAATATTGTTGTAATTCCAGACGTTTCTTATCGTCGGTTAGGTCGATTTTAGCTCCTAAGTAGCTTTCTACGAACACATCCCATTGTTGGAGCTTTTTCTGAGTCATCATGCCGCGAACGGCATTTTTGATCAGTCTGCGTTCCTTGGAGTTGGAAAATTGGTCTTTATACTGCTGCTTCTGGTCGAAGTCCAATTTACTAATAACCTTTCGGAACACTTCAGCTGTCATTCGAGCATCGTCCAATGCCCTGTGCGCCGTGCCCTCTGCGGTAATTTCTAGCTCTTGCAACGCACCTTCGACACTAATGTCATTAGTGACATTCTTGTAGCGGATATATCCCTTCAACAAATCATAATAATAGGCGGACATCCAATATGTATCATCCAGCTTGTGCATTCTCGTATCGAAAACGATACGCTTCAAATCCTCGCCGCCCCATGTGACAAGCAGAAAAGCTTCGCTGCGATTGAGCCAGCTCGTAAAATCACCAATGACCTTCCGAAAGCCTTCGGCGACATCAATGTCTTCTTGTGGGATCCCCGTTTTTTTCTTAATAAATCCATTCAGCTTGGAAAAGTACACCGGCTTAATCAATGATGAGAACTCGTCCACTATTTGCATGGATGGATTCAACCTTACGGCCCCTATTTCAATGACTTCCATCGGTAAATCGCTGGCAAACTTACGGCCGTTAAACTCAATGTCGAGAATAATATAATCCAATGATGTGACCCCCGCTCTATAACTCGTGCTCTCCATTGTATCAAAAAGTAGTAGGTTTGGAAAAACAGTAATATCATCTTCTAATTGTGGAATTCATAAGGGATTTGCTTTATGATAAGAATATAAAATGAAACTTAGTTTCACAGAATGAAACAAAAAAGATGTTAGGGAGTGATCAGCAATGAACAGCAAGGAAAGATTTTCGAGCAGAGTGGATACTTATAAGAAATATCGCCCGAGCTATCCAGACAAAGCAATCGATTATTTACTTGATACTGTTGGCTTGAACTCGCAATCCGAGGTGTTAGATGTTGGAGCAGGAACGGGTATTTTCTCAGAATTGCTGTTGAAGCGTGGAATCTCTGTGACCGCCGTCGAGCCGAACGAAGCAATGAGAGAAGCGGCCATAGCAGCTTTAGAAGGCTATCCTAATTACAAAGCGGTGCAAGGATCAGCGGAAGTAACAGGATTGCCGGATCATTCTTACGATTTTATTGTTTGCGCACAAGCCTTTCATTGGTTTGATCAAACGGCTGCGAAGGCTGAGTTTCAGCGTGTTCTTAAGCCGGGCGGCAAAGCCATATTGATCTGGAATACGCGTTTAACTGGGGGAACCCCATTTCTCGAACAATACGAGCAGCTGCTGCATTCGCTAGGCACGGATTACGGTGCTGTTAATCATAGAAATATCTCGCGAGACATGCTGGAATCCTTCTTTAAGCCTGATTGGCTGCAGGAAGCCAGATTCTCGATTCGGCAGGTATTTGATTTCGAAGGACTGAGTGGTCGATTGCTGTCCTCCTCTTACAGCCCTGAGCAGGGGCATCCCAATTACGAGCCAATGATGGCAGAGTTAAGGGAGTTATTCGCTAGGAACGAGCAGAATGGGACAGTGAACTTCGATTACGAGACAGAGATTTATTGGGGCGAGGTATAGTAAAGCTCAAGAAGGGGACGTTTGCCTAGAGTAGGAATACTCCAAGGCGACGTCCCCTTTCGTTAAATTATATTTTTACTTAGCAGCCCTCGTAATTTTACCTTCAGTAGTTACCGTATACAATTTGCCTTCAGGGGCTTTGTAAACGAATGAGGTACCTTGTAGTCCAAGGAACTGATCCGGTGCTCCAAGCTTAGCAATAACCTTTTTCTGAGTGCCATCGCGTTTGATCTTAACTAGCACCAAAGCGGTTATATTTCCATTTTTACCATAAGTAGCTTCTTCATAATAAAACCACTGATTCTGGTAGGAAACTGGCCGAATACTAGCCTTGGAAGGCAAAGTGACTTTGTTTTTACCATTCAGATCAGTAAGATTGCTGCTCCCATTAAATCCATTTGCATCGGACTCACTGTAAAAGAGAGTGTCACCATAAATCTTGTAGCCCTCGTAAGGGTCGACTGAGCCTTTGGAAATGGCGGTTTTGCCTGTTCCGTTGAGCTTCATCTGGTACAAGCGTGAATTATCCTCAGTATCGACATAGTATACTAGTCCATTAGCGATTTCATAAGACCAGAAGGAAAGCTTCTTGAGTAGAATCTTGCTGCCTGTACCGTCAAGCTTCATCGAGCAAAGCTGAGTATTGTAATCGTCGTCGTATGAGGCATAGTAAAGGGTCTGGCCATTGATTGAGAATCTCGACACCTTGTTTCCAGTAGTCACTTCTTTTGATCCCGTGCCGTCTTTTTTCATCCTAATAATGTTACCCGCAATGACTTCAGAATCGGGGTCCTGCTGTAGAAAATAAACCCAGTCACCAGCAACAGTAAGAAAACGAGCATCTCCCTTAAATAGTCGTTTAGAGGCATTGGTTTTCCCATCTAGCGTTGAAGCGTTGACGCCTGCCCAATTTTTATCCTGATAGTCTCCAAGCCAGAAAAATACGTTACTTGCTTTAGTTGCAGCTGTTGCCGGGATGCTTCCTATCAGAAGTGCTAGAGTTATTCCGAGTGCAAAAATTGTCTTTTTCATAGGAGTCCTCTTTCGTAATTTGTCATATAACCCACTTCATACTAAAGAAAATACTGGAATTGATCAACGGGGAGTGTCTATTCTTTAGCGTCTTTTTAGAAAACGATGCACAAAGTATGAATATGGTAAGCTCCTATTAAAGCTAAATGCTGGAAAGCTCCGTCTAATGAGTATAAGTTCAAAGGCGAGTAGGTGAGGGGAATATTAAAGCTGGTGCTGAGAGCCCGTAAGGGTGATGAAAAAGCCTTTATAGAGCTGTTCCAGCAATATGAAGAAGATATTTACCGAACGGCTTATGTCTATTTGCGCAATCAGGAGGATGCACTGGATGTCGTTCAGGAGACAGCTTATCGTTCCTTCAAGTCTATTGCGACGCTTGCGGAGCCTCAATATTTTAAAACCTGGTTGATCAGAATTTCCATAAGCTGCTCGATAGATCTACTCCGTAAACGCAAGAATGTGTTGCAGTTTAAGCCGGAATACCATGAATTGATGACAAGCGGCGAAGAGGAGAACATTCCGCTCTCCCTATCCTTGAAGGACTTAATTGATTCATTGGATGAAGAAGAGAAGAGTGTCATTATTCTTAGGTTTTATCATGATTACACGATTAGAGAAACGACTGAAATCATGGAAATTCCGCTAGGAACGGGGAAAACGATACTGTATCGTGCACTCAGCAAGCTTCGGAAAAAGGCCAAGGAGGAGGATTTGTATGGACAATAGAGTTAAACAGGAGATGGCCAGCATACCTATTCCTTCGGACCTCCATCGAAGAAGTCGATTAGGTGTCGAGCTAGCAATAGCAGAAAATAAACCCGCTAGCAATCTCGCTATTAATCCCGCAAGAAAGCGACGCAGGACTCTCCTGGTTCTAACCGCATCCCTACTAGGGCTTGTTTTGCTTACTGCTGTTTTGTCCAATTCTCAGGTCAGGGCAGCTATTCAAAAAGCACTTCAATTCGTTCCTGGTATAGGGATTGTGAAGGAAGAGGAGCTGCCTGCTGACAGATATGTGCTCAAGAATCCAATAACCCAAACGGTGGGGAGCGGAACAATTGTCATTACAGGTGTCATGGTGGATTCAAGAATGACTCTTGTCAGTATTAATGGAGAAAATACGGCTAGGCTGGACAAAATCAAAATCATAAATGATCAAGGCGCAGAGTTTATCATAAAACCGTCATTATCAACGTGGAGCTCTGGCCAATGGCAAGCGTCTTACGGGCATCAAGGTGAGCTTGATCTTAAGGGCTCGGTGTCTATTGTCGTTGGAGAGGAAGGTAAGGAAACAGTCATTCCGATTACCCTGATAAAGGCTGAGACTTTCACGAATTATGCCGACATGGGAGCAACGTCAACTGTAAACGGTGTAACTATTACCGCAATAACTAATCGGGTAGATGAGAAAGCGAGGATTTCGCTAATCGCACAGCATCCTAAAGAAATAAGAATTACCGATTATGGTTTTTTTGGTCTCTACGCACATGACAATCTGAAAATGAATGTAACGGATAACATAGGCAACAGCATTCCACTTGAAATCATCCGGGGAATATTGGCGCCTGCAAGTGACTTTTATTTTAAGCTATCGGATAAGAGGAACATCACCTATAAGCTGACCCTGCCCGAAATCTATACCGAGACACAAGACGAGGCCACTATAACAATTCCTACGGAAACGACGGATAATCTAAACCAGACTTTCGAAATTGCGGGTTTTCCAGTCACGATTACTGGTGTTGAACGCTTGGACGAGAAAAACCTTAGAGTATACGTAGATATGCACTACAGCGAGAGCACAACCAAATCTCTGCATATGTTTAACTTAGCTGGTTTAAGTAATATGGGTAGACTTAACGAACGAACGGGTGAGCTTGTGTATCTTGAATTCGAAGCCGAGTCTAATCGCACGAAGCAAAAGATAACGATAAGCCGACCGCAAATACTAATCCGCGGACCTTGGACGTTTGAGCTGCCGACATTTGACCGTTAACGACTCTGAGCATATAATGAACACTAGAAATACCTATCAGGCGATAATCAAAGACATGATTTCCTTTACGAGCTGTACAGAGAGAGAGGTTCAGGCTGAAAGCCTCTCCAGCAACCGAATGCGGAATTACCCCTTTGTAGCCGTAGCGTTGAACCCACTGATTTACAGTCGTGGCAGTAAATGATACCGTCTTATCCCCGTTAACGGATACCGATTAAGGATCTTGTTCAAGCATGCTTTGGCTTAAAGTCGAAGTATGGCCATTGGCAGGTCGAATTAGGGTGGAACCACGAGCTGAACGCACTCGTCCCTTTGTGGAGAGTGTGTTTTTTTGCGTTCAATAAACCCTAAGGAGGCTATATGATGGTCATCAAAGTTACATTGCCAGATGGAAAAGTTCGCGAGGTTAAGCAAGGGACGACAATCGAACAGATAGCGGAATCCATTGGGTCCAGCTTGAAGAAAAGCGCGATAGCCGGAAAAATTAATGGCGTGCCGGTTGATCTGAACCGTTCTATTCATGAGGATAGTCATGTTGAGATTATTACGCTCGACAGCGAGGATGGACTAGAGGTTTACCGCCATAGCACGTCCCATTTAATGGCTCAAGCAATTAAGAGAATCTATGGCGATAAAGCCGTGAAGCTTGGAATCGGTCCCGTCATTCAGGATGGATTTTACTATGATATTGATATTGAGAAACCATTGTCTATCGATGATCTTGGAGCCATTGAGCGCGAGATGGAAAAGATCGCTCAGGAGAATTTGCCTATCGTTCGCCGCGTCGTTAACCGAGATGAGGCCATAATAATTTTCTCGGAGCTCGAAGATCCTTTAAAGCTCGAGCTAATCCGTGATTTGCCGGAGGCTGCAGTCATAACGGTCTATGAACAAGGAGAATTCGTCGATCTGTGCCGTGGGCCTCATCTACCATCCACTGGCCGGATTAAGGCGTTTAAGCTACTCAATGTGGCTGGAGCTTACTGGCGTGGGGATTCCAACAATAAGGTGCTGCAGCGGATTTATGGTACTTCTTTTCCGAAAGAAGCTCAATTGACTGAGTATTTGCACGTTGTGGAGGAAGCCAAGAAGCGCGATCATCGCAAGCTAGGCAAGGAGCTAGAGCTGTTCATGTTCTCCGAAGAGGCGCCTGGAATGCCGTTCTACCTTCCGAAGGGGATGACTTTGCGTACAGAGCTTGAGAACTTCTCCCGTGAGGTACAGAATAGGCGAGATTACGATGAAGTACGCACTCCCATTATGATGAACAATCGAATTTGGGAGCAGTCGGGACACTGGGATCATTACAAGGACAATATGTATTTTACGCAGGTGGACGAAACTAAATTTGCTCTAAAGCCGATGAATTGTCCAGGACACATGCTTATCTATAAGAACAATCTACATTCGTACCGAGAGCTGCCTATACGCATATCGGAGTTCGGTCAGGTGCATCGCCATGAATTTTCAGGTGCCCTTAATGGAATGATGCGTGTTCGTACCTTCTGTCAGGATGATGCTCATATTTTTCTTCGGACTGACCAAATAGAGGATGAGATGAATCGAGTCATTTCGCTAATTGACCACATCTATCAGGTATTCGGCTTTGAATATCGAATTGAGCTTTCTACTAGGCCGGAGGATTTCATGGGGTTAGAAGCTGACTGGGATGTTGCGGAAAATGCATTGAAAAATGTGCTTGAGCTTCGGGGGATCGATTATCGTCTGAACGAAGGGGATGGAGCCTTTTACGGGCCGAAAATCGACTTTCACATCCTCGATGCGCTTAAGCGAAGCTGGCAGTGCGGCACTATTCAATTGGACTTTCAGATGCCGGAGAAATTCGATCTTTCGTACATTGGAGAGGACAACCAGAAGCACCGTCCAGTCGTTATCCATCGTGCGATCTATGGCTCAATCGATCGATTCATAGGAATTATTACGGAGCATTACAGCGGTGCTTTCCCGCTATGGCTAGCGCCCGTCCAAGTGAAGCTGCTGCCGGTATCGGACATCTTTATTGATTATGCACTTCAGGTGAAGCAGCAGCTTGCAGAAGTGGGCATTCGGGTAGAGGTAGATGTCCGTAATGAGAAGCTAGGCTACAAAATTCGTGAGGCCCAGCTAGAGAAGGTTCCTTATATGCTCGTGCTCGGAGAGAAGGAGCAGCTATCGGGCACTGTGGCCGTTAGAAGGCGTGGAGATGGAGATGGTGGCTCCAAAACTGTTCTTGAAATAAAGGAGCAAATCCTGAATGAAATTCAAATTAAAGGCAGCTAATAGCGGAACTGCCTTGTGAAAGATGACATCCTATTCAATCCCATTTAGAATAAGGGGAGATGTAAATTGTAATGATGAGGAGTTAGTACATGAAATTTGGCTTTGACATTGATGATACGTTGTTGAATCTAAGAGAGCATGCCTTCAGATTGTATAATAGTAAGCTTAACAAGCAAATAAGCATAGATGTTTTCCATGCATTGACAACCATTCCGATACACGATGCTTTTGGACTAACGGTTGAAGAAGGGCGTCAGATGTGGAACAGTCACCGTGAAGAGATTTTCTATTCTGCGCCTCCTTTTGCCGAAGCGGTTCAAGTGCTACAAGAGCTTGTTAGCCAAGGGCACGAGGTCTATTACGTAACTGCACGAACAGTCAATCATTGCGAAAGAACGAAGAACGGATTAATTCAATTGGGTTTTCCGGTGCAGGAGGGAAGCTTTTATTGCGGAATGGGTGATACCGAGAAGGTTCATATTATCCGTGATTTAGGCTTAGACTATTATTTCGACGATAAGCCCGCGGTGCTCGATACGTTAACGGAATTAGATTTAATCGTATATGCCAAGGACAATTCATATAATAGGCACATGGATATTCCTCGGATTATGAACTGGAGCGAGCTACTGGGTATTTTGAAAATAAACTAACCTGATCGACTGTTTAAGCTTTAATTACAATATCCAGATTTGTATCATACCCATCGGGTAGCTCAAAGCCTAATGTTCTGCTTCCCTCTGGTCCGAATAGAATGCGATAGTTACATGCAATCGGCACGTTTCCTTCATTTGTAATCTGGTAAGCGACGGGCTTTAGCCTTGTCATTAATCCGAGTGCCGTCTGAATAAGCAGGTCGCCCTGCTCGTTCAGACGGATCACTTCGGTGCCTCCATAGAGCATCTGAAGATGCTCTAATCTGCCACTGGGATGTATGTGCCAATCGTACGTAAGGGTGGGTTCCTTTTCTTGAATGATAACATCAATTCCTTCCCAAAGCTCGCGGCACCATAACTTACGATAAGATGGAAGATTCGTCAGTTGACTTGATAGCCCCGTCCCTCGATAGTAATGAAAGGTTCCTGTCCCCCGTTCCAAACCTTCCATTTTAGCTTCAGCTCTAGCATCAACGAAATACCAAGTGAGGTTTTGATCACTCCATTGGTCGTTCTGCGAACAGAGATTCAAGCTAATTAACTTTGTAGATATCCCAACATAAAAGCCGAACTTCTGCGCCACGAATGAGAAGCTTGGGTCTGCTTGCCCTAAATTTGGCACGAATAATACAATTTGCTTTCCGTAGGCTGCTGCATGGTTAGTCAAATTCCAGTTTCTCACCATTATACAAATCAGCTACCTTCCGCGATATTCTGATTCATTTAATATTAATTGCTTCTATAAGTTATATGCTGAGAAGTGTAATCCTAACTGTTTTTTGTAGGGCTATGTACACTATTGAAGGCGGATGTCTCTAACAACACTATCCAAGCTTATGGGCTTAGAAAGTAGATTGTGATGGATAGCAGCTATAGTAAAGATAGGTCCTTTGGGAAGCGCGCACCAGCCGAAAATGAGGCAAAAGCTGTTAAAAAGCAAGCTCAGTATGGGAGTAGGATGATATTCTTTAATGTAGTAGCTAGTCTTGCTTTGATAGGTAAACATAACCCAAGAAAAACAGAGTTCATATTGGATGAATACCGTTTCTCTATCAATATAAACGCCATTGAAGGCTAGTCCCGTCGCTCTGACCTGATCAATATTTTCAAGTAACCATGCTGCCAAATTGCGTTTATGAATTTCGTCTTTCTTCATGACAATTGTGAATAGGGCAGCAATGAAAGTAAAGAGAATGAGTAGAGATGACATCTCTGGAGTCGCCTTCTCGAAGCTCAGTGCGCACATGCCGGCCAAGAAGAGGGTTAACACGAGTAAAGCAGCGGGCATTTTCAAGTCACTCACTTTCTTTTTCCTTGGAAAATTAAGACTTCTGATCCGCTCCAAAGTCATTCTCGAGAGTTGTTGATATCCAATCAGTAGGCTTTTCTAATTCCGGAGGAGGTGTTTGGTGATTATCCTTAATGTTTTGTATATTCGTCAGACCTTTAGCAACCCGCATACATATGACTAGATACACAATATTAAGGATGACATCTACCGCAAAGGTTAGGACTAGAACAGTGGAATCCACATCTGGATGATTATTAACTAACTGTTTAAGCCACCTGCCTCCTAGAAAGAAAATGATTAGCGGTGCAGCCAATCCTTTAATAGACAGGCCTTGCTTCTGCGCAGCGGGTATTCTCTTTAAGTGCTCACCTAAAATATTAAAGGTAGAGGGAATGCCATAAAAATTATAAATAGGTAACAGCATACATACCAGTGAACCGCCTGGTGTACGCGGATAGTAACTAAACAGAGTGTTCAAATCCATATGCACGCGATAAATCCATATCAAATATACAATCACAACGATGAAGTAGAAAGGGTAGGAAAACACTTCAATAAAGCCGTCTAAAGAATAAACATACGTAATATAAAGATCTAAATCGCTGACATAGACTATCGTGGTCAGCAAGCTGAGGACGGAGAACGCTGTGAGTATCCAGAGCAGGATGGTTAGAATCTTCGATAGCATTTCGGACTTAAGTGGCATTAGTAAGTAGCTCCTTCTATTATTATTTCAGATTTCTTAAGAAACCAAGTGCATCCTCCATCGTTTCCACGGGAACGACTTTAAGCTTCAGGTTTAACTCCTCAACCACTAGTTCGGCCTCTTCTTCATTGCTCAGGCCCTCATAATAGAAGTGTTCTTTATCTTTAGGTAAGAAAAAATAATCAACTCCGGCATTTTCCGCCGTGCGAAGCTTATCCCGTATACCGCCAACCGAGCCAACCGTATGATCGGACTCCATCGTTCCCGTACCAGCGATAATGTACTGACCTTCATGTGAGAAGTCCTCTCCGTGGGCTTCTTCGACTAATCCAATAGCGAGCATCAATCCTAGTGAGTCTCCATAATAATCGGTGGATTCCTCAATCAACTTTTCAAGTCGCAGCTCAAATTCATCACCTGAAGCCTCGTGGTCGGCCTCCTCCTCAGCAGAGGTTATTGCATTTCGAATCGTTTCATCGCGCAGACCTCCGCCTGTATCCTTGATGGTAGTGAAGCTCTCTTTAATGGATGAGCTAGCGGGTTCGAAGTAAGCTTCAGGAAATGCGCGTTCTGTAGACCACCGTTCATATCGGTTGCTTGTAAAGCCTTGACGAACATAGGTGAAATTAACACTGCCGCTTACACCTAATTTTTGGACCGAAACAATTTCGCCAGGGGCTGAGAAAGCATAATATTGCGGAAGAAAACAATAAGTCGCCAACCCAACGGGGAGGAGCAATAGCAGACATACAATAACAATTTCGGGGCGAACTCGTTTTCTTTTCGTTGTCAGTTCAACCATTGATTTTCAGTCCATTCATGGAAAATATTTCTTCATTGTCTAAATTTCGACGGTAATTGATTCAATTCCTTCGTGGTGAAAAATCATGTAGAAATTTGTCATTTTTTTCAGACAAGTTTATTGAATCGGAGTACCTTTTTTTACATTTAGAAGAGAGAATTCAGTTATTTACGCTAAACTTTACACAACGTTCATCTAAGGATGACTCTGAGTTAAATATTTCCTATTAGAGTTAATCTATGTGCTGTTGACTCTAGGAGGAATAAGTGTGATCCGTAGCGTTAAATGGAAGCAATGGATAGCCGGATTTGGTACGATTCAGAATAAATTCTTACTTATATTCATGTCCACTGTTCTTGTCATCACAATTGCGATGACGGGGGTAAGCTACTTTTTTTCCCGGAATTTAATTACGAGTGGTGTAGAGGAGAAGCTAAAAAGCCAAACGCATCAATATGTGAGTGAAATAGAAAATAAATTGTTATCGAAAGCTCTCACGCCACAAATGCTAACTTCAGTTGTTGAAGCTAATGGTGTGCTTGGTGGGAGTATCTCTTATGAAAATCCTTATTTGGATCAGACTACTGGGGCCGCAATGGTTAAGGCGCTGGCGCCCTATTATGATGAGAATAACAATGTGATAGGCATAGCGACACATGTCATTGACCTCGATAGTCTACAGCAATTGGTTATGAGTATTCCGGTCGGAAGGAACGGCTCGGCTTTCATGATAGATAGTTCGGGAATGGTTATGTCCATCAAAGATTATGTGAAGAACATGAAGGTGAAGCTGACCGAGGATTCCAATGAATCATTGGCCCATTTGGCTAAGCGGATGCTGGATTCTGCCATAGTAGAGGACATCTCAATTGAACCAAGTGCAACAAGTCAAAGCGCTCCGAGTGAGAGTGCATTGAGTGATGATGATGCGGGCTCCTTAGAAGAGGATGAAAGTGGAACGGTAGATGATGAACCAGCAGATGATCTGAGCGATTTAGGATTAGAAATAGATATGGGTTCAGACGAGGAGGAATTGCCTGCTGAAGAGCAACCTACAAATACGGACGTGGAAGCTCCGGTAACTGTGAATCCTGAGAACACTCTTATTGGAAGTGAAGTACCACAAATTCATTTGACTGAAGGTATCGGAGCGTATAAGGATTCTGGGCGCACTATGCGTGTTTACTATGCGACTGTACCTAGTACGGGCTGGATATTAGCCCTTTCTATTCCGGAGAGCGAGCTTTACGGACCACTATTTAAGCTTTTCGAGCCGATGATCTTGATTATTATCCTAGCATGCGTGCTAGTCGCTGTATTTGCCCATCTATACAATCGTTATATTATTAAGAACGTTAGAGATATAGATCGCTTAGCCATAGCCATGGCGGAGGGTGATTTTACGAAGCGAACTGAGCTTAGATCCGGTAACGAGCTTCAGCGGCTCGGGGATAGCTTTAATCGGACCTTAGACGGCTTATGTGATACGATGGACAGCATTTCGCAATTCTCGGTTGAAATGTCAGCTCATGCCGACCAAATGAAGTCCGGTGCCGATGAGACGGCTTCTGCAGCAGAAGAGATCGCAAGCTCCATCCAGAATGTATCGGAAGGCGCGGAGAAGGAAGCTAAAATTGTATTGGAATTCAAGGAAGTAGCACAGGAAGTGCTGAGCAGGGTTAAAGTCATTAACACAAGCACAGAACGAATGACAGCATTAGCATCTAAGGCGCAGAAGGCATCCGAAGGAGGTAATAAATCGTTAAGAAATGTCATCTTGCAGATGGAAACGATTAATCATTCGGTTCAGGCCTCGTCTGAGCAAGTGCAGAAGCTGAAGCAGCATTCTAACGCCATTGACGAAATCGTTGCATTTATATCTTCGATTGCTTCACAGACGAGCCTGCTTTCTCTTAATGCGGCGATTGAGGCTGCTAGGGCTGGAGAATCGGGCAAAGGCTTCTCAGTGGTATCTATGGAAATACGGAAGCTAGCCGATCAATCCGCTCAAGCAGCTGGAGATATTGGCCGACTGCTGGCAGAAATCCAAGGCTCTATTACTCATGCGGCGTATCGCATGGAAGAAGGTACGGGGGCAGTAGAGGCTGGAATCGAGCTCGCTCGCGCTGCAGAGAAGTCATACGGCGATATTGGAAGTAGTATCGAGAAGGTGACGCACCAAGCGACAGGGGTATACGAGTCGATTAAACAAATTGAAGGCAGTACGGAGAACATGAGCTCATCAGTGAAAGATATGCTGGTGCTGACCTCTAAGAACGCTAATGATTCAAGTACAATTGCGGCTTCAGCGGAGCAACAGACCGCTTCCATGCAGCAGGTTGCCGCTTCAGCAACCCATCTCGCAAGCTTATCCTTATTATTGAAGGAAAAAGTGCAGCCCTATAGGAAAAAGAGATAGTCTCCACCTATATATGACGGAGTTAACCAAATAACTCACTCTACGGCAATGAAGCCATAGGGTGAGTTATTGTTAATTTGAGGTTTACCAGCCGAAATCAAGTGTTTTACCGGTTTCTGCAAAAGTCTTGATGTTACTTAGTATCATGGGCCAGCTATCCTCGGTTTTGGAGAGGGAAGGATGGTTGTCTGACCATTGATCATTCACCAAAGTCAGCTTTGTACTAGTACCTACGGCCTCAAGTGTGATCGTAATTCTGCTTTTCAGCTCGGCGTGATTTGGGTAATAGGATGGTCCGGGATGCTCTTCATAGCTAATAACACTATTTGGTTCAAAGCTTTGCACCGTGCCATAGACATGAACCGTCTCATCGCCATTGTTGCCCGGGCCGACATACTCTAACGTGCTCCCCACTTCAAAGGTTGAACGTATGACGCTCCCAAAGAAGGTAGCCTTGGTTCCTTCCGGAGAGATTAGCACTTGCCATAGCTGTTCTGGCTGTACGCCGACGTAAAATACATATTTGAGCTCCATGAATAGGTCCCCTTCCAATCGATAGGTTTTTAGTTTTGTGTACCGCAATCACTCGTTCTGTGTAACAGCTATTATGATAAAATATGAGCAGAACAATGTATTGTAAAAAGGCGTCAGCATCGGGAGTGAAGGGGAGTTAGCGGCTATGGATCCCAAGAAAGATTTTACGACAAAAGGTATATTGCAGGCGGAAGCGGGCAGGGAGAAGTTCAAGCTCTCCCGGTATGAGCCAGCTGAAGAGCTTCGATTGTACATACAGCATTACTGGGCAGTGGAGTGGGATTTAAGAGGACATGAGCCATATCGTCAGAGCGTGCTTTCCCATCCTAACGTTAATCTAGTTTTTGAGCCCGGTCTTACCCGTGTGTATGGGGTTTGGGAGGGAGCCTCGGAGCAGCTGCTTCAAGATCAGGGTAGCGTATTTGCTGTTAAGTTTAATCCCGGCGGATTCCAGCCCTTCTGGAAGCAATCTGTCTCACAATTAACGGGACAGGCTATTCCCATAACGGATGTTTTCGGTAAGTCGGCTGCATCTCTTGAGAAAGAAATTTTTGCCTGTAGTGATGTGCCGAGCCGAGTGGGTAGAATAAATAATTTTTTCCTAGAGCATCTTCCTAAGCATGATAATAACGTATCGCTCATTAACGACATTGTAGCCGCCCTTATTGCAGATAGAGGGATTCTTAAGGTCGAGCAATTAGCTGGTATATTCGATATCAGTGTAAGAACCCTGCAACGACTCTTTAGCAAATACGTTGGCGTGAATCCCAAAGGAGTCATTCAGCGTTATCGTCTTCACGAGGTGGCAGAGAATATCGAAAAAGGCGAAGCCATAGACTGGTTAAAGCTGGCCGTGGATATGGGGTATTATGATCAGGCACATTTCATTAAAGATTTCAAAGCTATCCTCGGTAAATCACCGGAAGAGTACGTGAGGATGGTTGACCACTAGTTATTTCTCCATCTTCCGTAATTGAGCCAAATACTTTGTTACTTTTTCATCCTCAGCCTGAGGATATTGATAACCAAGCGAATCTGCGACAGCCGTTCCGACGATTCGGGTTAAAGCTCCAGTCTTTTCGAGAGCAGCCCAATTTTGGTCGAAATCGCTCCCCGCGTAGGTAGAGATGTACCGATCCCACAGTTCCTCCGGCAAGTACTTTTTGAGCCATCTACCTGCTTTGCCTGTGTTAATATTCCAATCGTTATTCATTCCGGCATACCACGAGAGTAAGGAGATTAGGGCATCCCTAACAACAACATCGAGCATATATTTAGCATAGGGCAGCTCATCTCTCCAAAGCCCCTTGGCAACATTCGTTGAACACCACCATATTTCGTTTAACACTTCGTCGTATTGTTGTTTCGTCGGTTTGCACGTGATATAGGATTTATCGCTTGCAGGTTCAACGGCTCCCATAAGGTTATCTTTGTCTAGAAGGATCTTCGTAAGGCTGTCTGAAGGATCTAGAATATGCTTTACATTTCGAAAGGTAAGGTCAATTCTAACGCCATCGTTAAACAGCATTAAGAAAATCGCCCACTCCTCTGTTCCCTCTTGCAGGTTGTTTTGCTGCATAATCATGATATGTCCGAACTGCTTAATCCATTGTTGATTTTGTACAAACGAGAATACATCCCCAATTACACCGAAAATCAAATCATAATCACACAGGATATCCTTGGTGACTTTAGGATTTACGCGAGAGCCGTTATGGAGAACGACCTTAACCTGTGGGTGGGATTGGGCATAGTCTAATAGCTGAGATAAAATCTCTTGTTCGTTTCTCATTTGACCTCCTGTTGAGCAAATAAAAACACCGCCACTAGGATGAATTCCCGGGATGACGGTGCCTTGCTGTCTGAATTCGCTGCTTATTTCGTTATCATGACTGGAACTTTAGCATGTAGGATAACATTGTGACTTACGCTCCCAAGCATGAATTCCTTTAAGGAGCTCAAGCCGCGACTTCCCATAATAATGGCATCACAATTACTATTTTCAACATAATCTAGAATGGCTTCTGCTGGAGAACCGGCAAGAACAACAACATTCGTATGGGGATGATCACCGATGATCTGTTTAACTTTATCGAGCAGGGCATTTCCCTGTTGCTTCACTTGTTCTTGATAACCTTCAGGCTGGGAGAAGGTCATATCCCCGACAATGACCGGCTGTAAATTGATGACATGCGCTACCGAAATTTGAATATTCGGATCTGATTCTACGAATTGAAGAGCTTTCTCCAGAGCTTTGGTTGCGGATTGAGACCCATCGTAAGGAACCATAATGTGTTTAAATATCATGTCGAACCCTCCATTCATTGTAATAGTTATATTATAACATTTGGAGCGCTGGATAAAAAATGAAGCCCAATGAGCCGAAAAAGGATATAGTTAGACGAGAGATTTATATTTAGGAGGAGCATGACAATGAACAAGGAACAGGTAAAACCGAAAATAACGATTCCCTTAACGAAATTAGAATACTTTATTAACATTATTTGCGTAATTGCTCTCATTGGCCCGATTCTTTATATTGCCAAAGAAATGTCTAGCTTGCCTGCAGAGATTCCCATTCATTTTAATGGTAAAGGGGAGCCGGATGGCTGGGGCGGAAAGCGTATGCTGTTCCTTCTTCCAGCGATTTCAGTAGCTTTATATTACGTATTATCGGCGTTATCCAGGTCCCCTCACGTCTTCAACTATGCTGTGCCCATAACAGAAGCGAATGCGGCAACTCAATACTTGCTCGCTAGGAAAATGATCGTGTGGCTCAAGCTTGAGCTTATCATCATATTCGGTTATATCGAGTGGGCAACTGTTCAGTCCGCCTATAATCATGAGAACGGGCTCGGGATTTGGATGCTGCCTGTTGTTTTAGTTGTTGTCTTTGGTACGTTAGGCTTTTATTTATCTCGGTCATACAAATCCAAATAATTACCGTGCGATTTCGCTTCCTAAAGGCAACAGATTTCACGTAGCTTGGGAAGGTTCCCGGAAACCGAAATAAATATATGATATGATACGGAGGATTGTTACTACTGAATCTTAGCGACTAAGAGGGTTGATTACATGCATTTATTATCGGTTGAAAATATATCAAAGAGCTACAGTGAGAAAATGCTATTCGAGAACGTGACATTCGGCGTTGAGACTGGTGATAAGATTGGCATTATTGGTGTTAATGGAACGGGAAAATCGACGTTACTGAAGGTCATCTCAGGTGTGGAAACTACGGATACTGGCCGAGTATCTATTGGCCGTTCGGTTATTCTTCGTATGCTGGCACAGGACCCGACATTTTCACCTGAGGAAACGGCTTTGGAGCATGTGCTTGGGGGGGATTCTCCGCAGCTTGAGGCGGTTCGCAAATATGCTGAGGTGCTGGCTGAGCTGGAGCTCAATCCAACGGATTCCAAGCTGCAGGAGCGCCTAATTACTGCAAACCAAAGAATGGACGAGCTGGAGGCATGGCAGTTAGAAAGCGATGCTAAGACTGCTCTAACTAAGCTGGGCATTCACAATTATGAGGATAAAGTATCTACATTCTCAGGTGGGCAGCGGAAGCGGGTAGCCATGGCGGCGGCATTGCTGCAGCCCTCGGACATTCTTATTCTTGATGAGCCTACCAATCATATTGATAATGATTCCGTGGCATGGCTTGAGGGAATGCTCCAGAAGCGCAAAGGCGCATTGCTGATGATTACGCATGACAGGTACTTCTTAGATAGGGTAAGTAATCGCGTGATTGAGTTAGATCAAGGTCGAGCACATTTCTATGAAGCGAATTATAGTCGGTTTTTGGAGCTCAAGCTGGAAAGGGAAGAGCGCGAGGTTGCATCTGAGGCTAAACGCAAGAATCTGCTACGCAATGAGCTGGCTTGGATTCGTCGTGGCGCACAAGCGCGATCAACGAAGCAGAAAGCACGGATTGATCGTTACGAGGCGTTGAAGGAGAACGGACCGAAAGCATCTGCGGACAAAATGGACGTATCGATAGCTTCTTCGCGGTTAGGCAAGAAGATCATTGAGATTGATCATCTGACCAAACGGTTGGGAGATCGCGTACTGATCAAGGATTTAAGCTACATCGCGGTTCCTGAAGATCGGATAGGTATCGTTGGGCGGAACGGAAGCGGGAAGTCTACACTATTGAAGCTGATCGCAGGTAAGCTGACTCCAGACGAAGGCCAAGTGGAGCTGGGAACGACGGTTAAGCTGGGATGGTTTAGCCAAGAGCATGAAGAGATGGATGAGTCGCTTAGAGTAATGGAATATATTCGTGAGGGCGCCGATCAAGTCAAAACCTCCGACGGCTCAATGATATCTGCTGGTCAGATGCTTGAGCGGTTCCTTTTCTCACCGGCGATGCAGTGGAGTGTTGTATCCAAGCTTTCTGGTGGTGAGAAACGTCGTCTTCAGCTTCTCCGCGTGCTTATGAATGCACCCAATGTGCTTTTGTTGGATGAGCCTACGAATGATTTGGATATCGCGACACTTACCGTACTGGAAGACTATTTAGATGATTTTCCGGGTGTTGTCGTTATCGTTTCACATGATCGTTATTTCCTTGATCGCACTGTTGATCGGATTCTTGCGTTTGAAGGCGAAGGCGTCGTAACCCATAATGTTGGTAACTATACGGAATACCGAGAGTTTGCTGAGCGGCAAGAGGCACTGAAGCTAGCAGCAGCGGCTCCGGTTAAAACGTCGAATAATACCGCAGCCAAGCAAGATAGCAAAGAGCGCCTTGTTCTCAAGATGTCATATAAGGATCAGAAGGACTACGAGCAAATTGATGGATGGATTGAGAAGGCGGAAGCGGAGATTGCGTCCGTTGCAAGGAAGATGGAAGCAGCGAGCAGTGACTCCGTTCGACTACAGCAGCTTGCAGAGGAGCAGCAAAGCTTGGAGACCAAGCTCGACGAGCTCATGGAGCGCTGGACAGAGCTTAACGAGCTAGCAGAACAGATCGCCGCCAACAAAAGTAACAAATGATGCATGTTGGGGCTATATCTCCGAAGCTTTAATAGTGGTTAAGACCGGGGTATGTTCGCTGAGCGAGATAAGTAGCGGACGATTTGCTCAAGAAACGATACTGGGTGAGCTGCAAGCCGCTGCCAGCGTACTAAATGCTCAAGAACCGAGTTTCAGAGGTCTGCAAGCCGCTGGTAGCGTACTAATTGCTCAAGAACCGGGTCTCGGTGAGCTTTAAGCCGCTGGTAGCGTACTAATTGCCCAAGAACCGGGTCTCGGTGAGCTTTAAGCCGCTGGTAGCGTACTAATTGCCCAAGAACCGGGTCTCGGTGAGCTTTAAGCCGCTGCCAGCGTGCTAAATGCTAAAGAACCGAGTCTTGGTGAGCTGTAAGCCGCTGACGGCGTACTAATTGCCCAAGAAACGAGTCTTGGTGAGCTGTAAGCCGCTGACGGCGGACTAAATGCTCAAGAAACGAGTCTCGGTGAGCTGTAAGCCGTTGCCAGCGTACTAAATGCTCAAGAAACGAGGTTTGGTGAGCTGTAAGCCGTTGCCAGCGTGCTAATTGCCCAAGAAGTGAGTCTCGGTGAGCAGCGAGCCGGCCTGAGCGCGTTAAAGTGGGTTTGGCGGGCCGGCTGAAGGAAATAAGTAGCTCTGAGTATGTTGAATTGGAATGGGTGCGCCTGCGTAGAGTGTGTTGGGGAGTCGACTAACTTTTCTGAAGAGCAAATAAGGGCTGCAAATGGAACTAGGTTCCATTTACAGCCCTTATGTTATGCTCCTTGTGTTTCAGTTAAGAAATCAAGCTTCAGGAAAAGTAAAAGCCACTTCATGAACGCTTAGCTTAGCGCCTAGCATGATACCTGAGCCAGCGGGCTTCGGCGGTTGCTCACCATGGCTAGGGCTTGTCTGACTATCGGAAGCGGCAGCATCTGGTTTAGGGCGGGAATGGGCATGCGCCTGCTTGAATGCTTCGCTGTTCACCCAACCGTCGAAAGCCTCACGGCTCTCCCAAGTGGTGCACACCTTAAGCTCATCATGCTCTTCGCCAGCCTCGGTTAGAAGCTCCATGCGGATGAAGCCCGGTGCATGCTGCACCCCTTTTGGGTTTTTGAAGCGTTCGGCAATCTCGCCGATATGACCTGATTTGATTTTTATTGTATTGATCGCAACTATCATTTATTAATCCCCTTCCATCTGATCGCACCTCCACATTGTAACATTACTCAATCATCTAATCGAACTCCTACGCCTTGCTTTACCGCTTCCCGCCAGTAATAAGCTGCGAGGGTCATGTCGAAAGCGGCCATCCCCATCGGGCTGAACAAAATAGTCTCAGAGGGAGAAAAATTCTCCAATGCTCGTGAATGTGTGACGTCTCGTAAGGTAACAACGTCTTCTTCACAAAGCCCGGACTGCTTATGAAGCTGTTCGATATCGGTATTCTCCCTACATACTTCTTGCCAATTATCGACGACGATCGCTTTAACTGCGCTCAAGCTCTGAGGTATATACTCTCGTAAAGAAATGTTCATTAACAAGGAACCCAACAGAGGGGCTTCATCGATATAACGTGTAGACGAGGAGGTGCAGGTAAAAAGAATGTCGCTCTCCCGGTATACCTCCTGCCAAGTATTTGAAATGTTAGCCTTCAGGTTCAAAGGTCGTTTAAGCGTAGCCGGATCAATGCCCTTAAGATCAAATAGCTTCACCTTGTCTATTTTGTCACCGTGCAAAGCAAGAAGCATCTCCATATGCCGCCGCCCAATTGGACCCCAACCGATCATGCCTACTCTATACCTATGACGACGCTCAAGTGCCATATACTGATGCAACATGACTGCACTGACCGCTGCCGTACGCAGTTCACTAAGCAAGCCGCTGTTAATGACGGCGACGGGAACCCCTGTATCGGGTGAGTTGAGAATAATCGCACTATGAGCCCGGGGCTTTCCGATCTTAATGTTGCCTGGAAAGCTGGCAATCCACTTGATGCCACTAATATCCGTTTCGCCCCCAACAAAAGAGGGCATAGCAATAATTCGGTTGCTGGGGTCCTTGAATCGCAAGTACGGCTTGAGAGGCTGGACTACTTCCGGGGTATCCATGATGTGTAGGGTTGATTCAATCAGGCTCATGAGCAATTGCCAATTGATTCCCAGCTCGCGAATATGTCCATCATTCAAGTAAATCATCATCACACTTCCTCTACGGGTCACCAAAAGTAACGTTCAAGCAGACTGTACCCAACCACTAATCTCTACGCCTAAGTTACATGAGTGCTCACCCAAACCTCGCTGTAGGCTATACCCAGCCACTAATCTCCACATCTAAGTTACATGAGTGCGCACCCATTCCTCGTTGTACACGGTATCCAGATAACGGTCTCCACGGTCGGGCAAAATAGCGACACACTTAGCACCACTTGGGATCTCATCCTGAATGGATCGAATAGCGGCAATGACGCCTCCAGACGAAGCGCCTGCTAGAATCGATTCTAGTCGAACGAGGTCCGAACAACCCACTACGCTTTGTCTCTCCGATACATATACAACTTGATCAATTAAATCCATTCGTCTAATCGGGGGTGGAACCGCAGCACCTAGCCCAGGGAACTGCCGTACACCCTTCATTCCGCCAAAAATCACACTTCCGAGCGCATCCACAGCTATGATTTTCGCATCGTGATTGTCTTCCTTAAGCCTCTCCGCGCAGCCGCGTATCGTTCCACATGAGCTCACGCCGCAGAATAAATAATCTATCTCAGGCAGTACCTCCAGAATTTCCGGCATCGTAGTGTGGTAATGGGCCAAATAGTTATTGGGATTGCCATATTGATTCGTCCAATAACAGTTGCCGATTTCCTGTTGTAGCTGCTTAACGCGGGCAATACGGGCAGGTAAATAATCGCCGCTTACAGCGTCTGGCTGGGAGATCATTTCTAGTTCCCCACCAAGAATTCGTATTAACCGCTGGTGTGCTTCCGTCGTTCGGGGATCAACCACGCAGATGAATCTCAAGCCCACATAACGACAAATCTGAGCCAAGCTAACCGCCATGTTACCGGAGCTAGATTCAATGATTGTCGTATCCTTATTAATTTCCCCTGAACGGATCGCTTCTTTGATGATGTAGAGGGCGGGGCGATCCTTGGAGCTGCCTCCAGGGTTTGTCATTTCGAGCTTGCCAAATACTTGGAAAGGAGCGTCAAGGAAAAGCTGTCGAAGCGGGACGAGCGGTGTTCGGCCAATTGTCCCGAGCAAACCACTATCCGTGATTTCCATGACCATGCTTCCGCCTACTTTCCTTTAGTTAATCATTACTTTTAAGCTTCACAGGTATTACACTAACCCAAAGCGCCGCAACCTCTGTTTATGCTCAGTCGTAGAAAACCCTTTTGTGCTTCAGCACCGACTTATCGAAGGTAATTTCAGATGGAATAACCCTCATAGCACTTAGAATGCCGCCACGGATCATCATGCCGATCTCAGGAATCCGATCCAATAGCTCCAGCTTTATCTGCTCATAGATGAGTGGATCCTTGTTCGCACTGTCGATATGGACGGTAAGCCTATTAGATTGGACATGAATCTTAACGCTGGCATCCTTCAAGTACCGATATACAACATCTTCGATATCATAAACACTAATTTTTTCCCCGTGCTTTAGCTCTGAGCCGATACGCCTGACCAGTGCCTTAAAGCTTTGCCTCCATTGTCCTTGCACAAAAATAGGCTGCAAATCCCGCACGATGTCGTAAGTAACATAACGAAGCGCAGGGAATAAATCACGGCTCTGCGACGTCAGCACCAATACAGATTCTTGATCGTTTAAAGGCTCCATTTCAGGAAACAACACTTCAACGGGCAAGCCTTCCGCCTCAATTCCTTCAACAAACAGGTATCTTCCACGCTCATGCGAGTAATAAGCAATTGTACCAATCTCAATCGATCCGTACGTATCCGTGATGTTTTCTTCTGCAAGCTGCATTCGCTCCGCTACACTCTCAAGCCAAGCAGGAGAGGCGATCTCGCCAACTAGGATGATATGTTGAACGCCATAGGAAGCAGGATCATCAACGGATGCGGACAACAGACGATCTAGAATGGAGGGCATTGTATATAGAATATGTGGTCGCGTTTCTCTAAGCCGCTCAAGGTGCTGTTCAATAGGCTGTTGGTAAGCGATAGAATCAGCTTTTATCCCGATACGTTCAAAAACAGTCAAAGCAGTATTAGCCGCATGTCCAGTACCCATGTCTGACAGGGCAGTAGTCCTAGTGAGGGGGTGAAGAATATGCTGAAATAGCTCAGATTTAAGGTCCAGATAATGCTGCTCATCCTCGGCGGAATAGTATATTGTTTTGCGCCTGAGGGAGCTCGTGCCAGAGGTGCGGTACGATGTGACATGTTCTCTAGGCTCGAAGGGGAGTGTCCCGCTATAATAATGCTGCTCCAGTAGCTCAGATGTAATCAAGGGTAGCTGGAGAAGTGAGTTAATATCCTTCTTGTCCAAGCCATTGTCTGCCAAAAGCTGCTTATACCATGGGAATATATCTTGAACCCGTTGAACCTTTTTCAACAGTTGCAATTTATCCAAGCTGTTTCCCTCCGCTTCCGCCATAGGGTGATACTCATTTATATGTGAAGGTTGAGAGCAGGTTCTTCATTTACTAGTGGGCGATAGCCCTTCCTTCTCGCTAATATTTCCATACAGTATGTTACAGGGTATTGCCTAATGGTGAAGAAAGGTGAGTGGAGCAGCCAATGAGCAAGATGACCGCTGTATCAAGCAAATGGATTAAAACCAGGGTGTTAGCTGGTTCGGGCTTCTTATCCGCCCATATACCGACAACTCTACGGCTTAATCGGGGGTCGTTGATTGAATTATTGAGTCGGCACGGGATGGTGTATGTTAAGCCAGTTTCGGGCTCCTGTGGTGTGGGTGTCATGCGAATAGATCATTCTAAAGTAAAAGGGACATGGAGCGTTCAGTTTGGGACGAAGAGAAGAATCTTTACTAGCTTTCAGAAAATGTACAGTTGGCTTAGAACACGAGTGAAAGACACACCCTATTTGGTTCAAAGAGGTATTCATGTGCTGCGACATAAAGGAAGGCCGCTTGATTTTCGTGTCATGATCCAGAAGGGGAAGCGGATTGGGTGGAGGGTGACAGGAAAGGCTGCACGGGTCGCGCATCGTCTTAAGGCAGTTACGAATGGTAGCCAAGGTGGGAGCATATATGGGGCTGGATCGTTGCTCAAGCGGACAACAGGTCATAAGGCAACCGCTCAACTACTGCGAAAGTTCGATCGATTAGCGAAGTCAACGGCGAAGCGCTTTGCACGAACGTACCCTCGAATGCGAGAGCTTGGGCTGGATATTGCGGTCGATAAGAGGCGTCGTGCATGGATTCTTGAGGTTAATACGAGGCCTGACCCATGCCCTTTTACCAAGCTCGCAGACTCCTCGATGCTGCGTAATATTATTCGTTACGCTCGAGGTTACGGACGGACGTATCGCTTACAATGTGGCAAGGCGAAGAGAGGGGGCGGCTAATCTACCGAGTTGTATCTCAATAACGCATTGTCTCAAAGCCATACCTCCTTGGAAAAATTAATCTTTCTTAACTTTCAGAAACCACATTGGAGATGTGCCGTATGAAAGGTAAGACTAGATACGAGGAGGGAATAGGTAATGAAATGTCCAATTTGTGAAGACTCGCGTATGAGAGAAGTAGAGAAAAATGGTATTCTCATTGATATTTGTCCATCCTGCAAAGGGGTGTGGCTAGATCGTGGGGAGCTGGACAAGCTCATGCAGGACGTTCGGGAGGTTCGCCAAGACTATAACGAATGGTACTACGGGGATTCCCCTAAGCAGCAGGACACTCCGAGGGCAGCCCAACAGCAACAGCAGCCTTATAATCCGCCGCAACAGCAGCATCACAGCTCTCAACAGGGCCATTCTCAGTATCCGCCTCATAAGAAAAGAAAGAAAAGCGTAATGGACGTATTCGGTGATTTGTTCGATTGATTAGCTTCTTACTCAGACCGTCTAGGCTACTGTGCCTGGCGGTTTTTTTGTTTTCCGCCCAAAGGAGTAAGTCTTATAAAAAATCAAACGCTACGCTATAAGTAGCTGTCTAATATGGATATTGTGTGTTTTCTATGGCCCGTCATAAATTTAAAATTTTAAATAAACTCCTTTTTTCATTGACAATGATAATGAGAACCATTATCATCCTTAGTATAAGAAATACCACGAGAATAGTTTACAGTAGAGGTGGATGAGATATGTCACGTTTAAATACAGATCAGTTATCTCTTGGATACGGTAGCCGACACATTGTAAAAGAACTGAACTTAAAGGTACCTGATGGCTTAATTACGGCGCTTGTAGGAGCAAATGGATCAGGTAAATCAACCATTCTTAAGTCACTGGCTCGTATTCTCAACCCGATCAAAGGTGGCGTCTACCTAGACGGTAAGCTTATTCATCGCCAGCCTACGAAGGAAGTGGCTAAGCATTTGGCCATTTTGCCGCAAAATCCAACTTCTCCAGAAGGATTAACGGTTCGCGAGCTCGTATCATTCGGTCGCTACCCCCATCAGAAGGGGTTCGGAAATATGTCCAAGGATGACAACGAGATGATCGAGTGGGCCATGAAGGCCACAGGAATGTCGATGTTCAGCTCAAGAGCAGTTGATGAGCTTTCTGGCGGTCAACGTCAACGGGCGTGGATTGCTATGGCATTGGCTCAAGGTACAGAAGTGCTCTTACTCGACGAACCAACGACCTTCCTAGATATGGCGCATCAGATGGAAGTTATGACGTTACTCGAGAAGCTGAATAAGGAACAGAAACGCACCATCATCATGGTCGTGCATGATTTAAACCATGCTTCCAGATATGCTCAGCACCTAGTTGCCTTGAAGGATGGAACAGTTCTGTATGAAGGTCAACCGGAAGTGGTTATGACTTCACAGATGCTGCGCGATGTGTTCAACATCGATGCCGACGTTATACCAGACCCTCGCTCGGGAGCTCCTCTTTGTCTTCCTTATGGATTGGCGGAGAATCCAGTGGAAGATATACCAGAGATAAGTGCGGATAGAGAAGTTATTTTCCCAAACCATCGTGATAATAGAATTGAAGCTACGGCATAAATTGCACGAGCATGTAACATAACCCGAAAAAGATAGGCTATATTGCCAATTTACGCTCTCCCCCTGCATTGTTAAAATGTAGGAAATAGGGAGGGTGTTTTTTTGTGGACAAACAATCTAGAGAACTGAAGCTTTCCGCTGTTATTAACAATGTAAGCTCCGTTGTTGTAGGCAAGGAAAAGGTGTTGGAGCAGCTGCTAATCGCTCTTCTTGCTTCCGGGCATATCATTCTGGAGGATGTCCCAGGTACGGGTAAAACACTGCTAGCCAAATCACTTGCAAGGACGATAGATTGTCAGGTTCGCCGTATTCAGTTTACTGCGGATTTGCTCCCCTCTGACGTGACAGGTATTAACTTTTATAATCAATTGGATGGTCGATTTGAGCTTCGTCAGGGTCCAGTATTTACGAATATTTTGTTGGCAGATGAGCTTAATCGGGCAACTCCACGTACCCAATCTAGCTTGCTAGAGTGTATGGAAGAAAGACAAGTGACGATAGATGGCGTTACCCATCACTTGGATACTCCATTCATCGTTATCGCTACCCAGAATCCAATTGATAACCACGGTACATTCCCTCTTCCAGAAGCACAATTAGATCGCTTTATGATGTGTGTAACGATGGGTTATCCGACGAAGGACGAGGAGCAATCTATTTTACAAAGATTCTCCGCTGCTAATCCTCTAGAAACATTGCAAACCGTTATAAGCAAACAAGAAATTACCCAGCTGCAAAGCCTCGTGCCTAAAGTTCATGCCAGCTCTGAGCTCGTGAGGTACATTATCGATATCGTAAATGCCACAAGAAATCATCCGGATATTGCATTCGGAGTTAGTCCACGAGGGAGCCTTCAGCTTCTTAAAGCCTCACAAGCGCGAGCGGTGCTGCATGGGCGGGATTACATAACACCGGACGATGTGAAAGCATTGATCAAGCCGATATTAGCGCATCGTATCCTTCTCAGAGATACCTTCCGTGGTGAAAATAATCGAGTCGGTGAGCTATTAGACCATTTGATTGCCGAAATCCCCGTTCCGACGGAAGCCGCTTTGGAGTCGAGGTAGGCATGGCTGTCCTGATATGGGCCGTACTGATTCTGTTCCTAATTTATTTGATTCAAAGGCTTGTCTATCGGGTTTCCGGATTCAAGTCTATTTCATACGACCGTAAGTTTAGCACTTTGCGTATATTCGCTGGCCAGACGATGTGGATGCAAGAAACAATAGCCAACCGTAAGCGTATTCCATTGCCTTGGCTACGGGTGGAATCCCTTCTCCCTGCACAGCTCGTATTTAAGCATCAAGAGTCACATATGTCCATTAACCGGGGAGATCAACTGCAAAATCATGCTAGCCTGTTCAGCATTCCGCCGTTAACCGAAATTGTGCGAAAGCATGAGATTTTGTGTCCTCACCGGGGCAAATATCGGATAGCTAGCTACACCCTATCACTTGGGGATATCATAGGCGGGCCCAGCCGGACGATACAGCTGCCTGCTGATTGTAAGGTTATTGTCTATCCCAAGGTGAAGGAGCTGCGGGACTTCCCACTGGATACGAGGAAATATATCCAGAGTGTACGAAGTATGATTAGTCCGATTATGGAGGATCACTACTACGTCGCAGGAATTAGGCCTTATCGGCAGGGTGATTCCTTCCGAATGGTGAACTGGAACGCCACGGCTAAGGCAGGAGAAATTCTCGTTCACAAGCGAGAGAGTATGCAGGATAACGACTTAATGATTATTCTGAATGCCGAGATGTTTGATTTTGCTAACAATCGGCGGATAATGCCAGCTGATTTTGAAGAGGGTCTTAGCTATGCGGCCTCCGCGATTCAATATATGGTTTCCGGCGGCGGAAAAGCCGGGATGATTTATAACGGGGCTGCAGATGGGAATGAAGGAACGCTATTTCGAGCGCCTGCCAAGTCAGGTACATCCCAGCTTGAATTTTTACTAGATGCCTTAGCGGGTTTTCGAGCAGATGTCACGCTTGGGTTGCCTTATGTGCTTGAGCAAATGATTTCTGAGCGTAAAAATGGAATCAATTATTTGCTTATTACTGGTTTTATAGATGCTAAAGAAGAAAATTTAGTGAAACGATTACGTCAACAAGGGAACACGGTGCAGCTACTGCTCCTCTCTAGGGAGGTGGCTTCCTAATGGCAAAAACTCCATACATGGGAAAGATAGCAAATCGTTTGCTGCTTGAGCTGTTTATTTGGTTACCTATTTGGTTGATTCTCACCGATAGCGAGGGTTCGACCATTAAGCTGGTGGCGTTCATAGCTGCTATCGCGGCTTTTGGGCTGGGGTTTGCGTTGTTTAATCTACCAGTAGCCTGGAGCAGGTTCACGTTGGTAATGATACTTATACTTCTTGTCCTTGTTGGAAGTGTTAAGTATACGAGTGAGTTACCTTTGTTCATCTGGATGGGTGTGTTGTTGTGGAGAGGACGTTATCCTAGAGCCACTGTTAGGCACCATGCTCTTGGGTTTCTCATCTGCACAGCTGCAGTCATCGTAGCTTCTAATAACGAAAACTTGCATCAATATCGATGGGGATTTATT
Source organism: Cohnella abietis (assembly GCF_004295585.1). Taxonomy (NCBI): domain Bacteria; kingdom Bacillati; phylum Bacillota; class Bacilli; order Caryophanales; family Paenibacillaceae; genus Cohnella; species Cohnella abietis. The sequence goes on from NZ_AP019400.1 coordinate 542,055, forward strand.
GTTCTGGCGATCATCTGGATGGTGACGTGGTTTGTAGCGTTTAACAGGGGATTGCTCGAAGAAGCTGGTTTGGGAAATTCGATTGTGACTCGACCGGTGAGGCTTACTAGTCGAAGGTATCTGTTTATTTTCCTAACTGCAAGCTTGCTGATATTTGCTTTGACGGTAAGCTATGGGCAGCAGCTACTGACGCCTCCCAAGATAAATACGGATTGGATGCAATCGGGTAAGCAAGAGCCTCCAATGGAGCCTCCGGTGCAGCAACAAGACCCCCTCTCGAAGCTAAAAAATGAGGATCAGGGCCCTCCGTCGCTCTTCTGGAAAATTTCCGAGTGGATCATGGTGGGAGTGGCGGTCATTGTGGGGTTATGGTTTGTAAAGCTGTTGTGGAAGGATCGAGAGTGGACTTGGAGGAGTATGATAAAAGCCATTCGGGAATGGTTTCTCCGTGAGAAGAAGGCTGAGAAGCTACCTTATGTAGAAGAACGTCGGAGTTTAATTAAGGAAAAGAAGAAGGGCGCTGGTTTGTGGGATACTTTATTCCATAGGCAAAAGCATGGTCGGGCTTGGGAGCTGCTCAACAACCCGGAGAAGGTTCGCCGTGTTTACGAAGAAGCAGTTCTTACCAGCATTGAGCAGGGCTATGACTTTAAGAGTTATCATTCGCCATCCGAGACAATCGAGGGAATCCAGCAATGGCGATTGGGTCAGCAGCTTCTGGATAAAAAGGATAAGAATTCAGCCTACTGGAAGCGGCTGCTCCATATCCGGAAATCACTGCTTATGTTGTATGAGAAGGCCAGGTATAGCCCTCACGAGATAACTGAGAAGGAAGTAGAAGGCTTGAAGGAGCAAGATCCGCAAAAAAAGAGCTGATATTAACGGATTACAGAAGAATTTTACACCATAAGTGTTTCTGAGCCGCCAGTAGCCTGGCGGTTTTTTTGGACTATCAGCAAAGTATAAATTTTAAATTTCAATGTCGTTTTACTCATCTGATCGCTCGATACAATCTTGTACTGCCATCCTAAGGACGGTAAAGGCCGTTTTACTTGGTTGCTGTACAAAAGTGTTAAAATAATAAAAACGGCGCATCGGAGGTGGTAGAGGCTGTATACACCTATTCAATACGTAGATTATAGCCAGCTTAATGCGCAATTGAGCTATGTCGAAATGCTGCCATGCGATGAATTGAAGCCTTTTGTAGCATGCTATTGGAGCTTAAAATCAAGAACGACCTTGCTTGAAAAAGTGCCTCATAGAGTACTTCCTGACGGATGCGTGGATATCATATTCAATTTTGTCACCGGGGAAACTTATTTCGTGGGCATTATGAACAATGCAGGTGTGATTCCGTTGCAGGGTGATGTTAATACGATTGGGATCAGATTTCTACCGAACAGTGTCCCGATATTGTTGAGGGGCGAAGCAGAATTTCTAGCTAATAACATGCTGAAGCTAGATGAGGTGTTGGGGAGAAAGTTGGCGTTAAACGATAATGTTTATGAATCGGGTAACTCCATTGAAGCTATAGTGCAGTTCGTGGAAGCTGCATTGATCTCTCTTTTCAGACAGGCTGCTCCGGATCATAAGTGGAATAGTATATTGAATCTGATAACGGACAAAAATGGACTCATCACGATATCTGAGCTGGCGGATTATTTTACAGTTTCGGAGAGGCACATGACGAGGAGGTTTCAGTCTCTGATCGGTGTTTCTACCAAGGAATTTCTGAGCATTATTAGGTTTCAGAGTGTATTGCATAACATTAAACAAACCCAAGTCCCGATTAACTGGTCAGCGATTTCCCTGCAAGGGGGTTATTATGATCAATCGCATTTCATTAACGAGTTTAAGAAACGCTATGGATTAACGCCAGGGAGTATTTTTACAGGATAGTGTCCTATTTTTCCAATACAAGAAGCTGCACAAACGATAAGATTAACTTAAAACCACTAGGAGGTCTCGTCCATGCTATCTGTAACTGCGAATTTGAAAGTAGATAATGTTAAGGAAACTTTAGAGTTCTACAAGGAAGTTCTAGGCTTTGAGGTTGTGGTGACCGTACCTGAATATGATCAGCCCGTATTGAATTGGGGGATGGTTAAGAACAATGGCGCCGAGCTGATGTTTCAAGAAAAGAGCAGCTTGGAGGAAGAGTACCCGGTGTTAAAGAGTAACGGCGGTGTAGGTGGCTTAAGCTTATTTTTTAAGGTAGAGGATATAGGTAGCACGTTTGAGAAAATAAAAGGTAAAGCCACAGTAATCAAGGAGATCCATACAACCTTCTACGATACGAAGGAGTTCGCGATACTAGACAATAATGGTTTTGTGCTAACAATTGCGGAGTAAAGGTAGTTGTGAGCTATAAGTCGCTGTCAGCGGCCTGAATTGGTGGAACACCGGATAGAGGAGAGTTGCAAGCTTTCGCCAGCCCTCAAAAGGCAGCAATAGTGAACCTGCGATCCTCTATCTCCTTCACCAGCGAGTAAAAAGTAACATTAGTGAACGCACGGTTCTCTATCGCCCCCGCCAGCGCGTAAAAAGTAACAATAGTGAACGCACAGTTCTCTATCACCCCTGGCAGCACGAAAAAAGTACCAATAGTGAACGCACAGTTCTCTATCGCCGCCGCCAGCGAGTAAAAAGTAACAATAGTGAACGCACAGTTCTCTATCACCCCTGGCAGCGCGAAAAAAGTAACATTAGTGAACGCACGGTTCTCTATCGCCCCCGCCAGCGAGTAAAAAGTAACATTAGTGAAACCCCAGTGCTCTATCTCCCCAGTCAGCTCGCAACAAGTAACAATAGTGACCCCCCTGTTTTCTATCGCCGCCGCCAGCGAGTAAAAAGTAACATTAGTGAACGCACGGTTCTCTATCGCCCCCGCCAGCGAGTAAAAAGTAACAATAGTGAACCCCCAGTGCTCTATCACCGCTGTCAGCCCTTAAACTAATAAGTGTCTGGCGATGGTCTAAATGGTGGCACCGGTTGGGTAGTGGAGTGCTGCGAGTAGCTGTGATCTAAATGGTGGCACCGGTTGGGTAGTGGAGTACTGCGAGTAGCTGTGGTCTAAATGGTGGCGCCGGTTGGGTAGTGGAGTACTGCGAGTAGCTGTGGTCTAAATGGTGGCGCCGGTTGGGTAGTGGAGTGCTGCGAGTAGCTGTGGTCTAAATGGTGGGGCTAGGTAGTGGAGTGCTGCGAGTAAATGTGTTCTATCTGGTTGCACTGGGTTGGGTAGTGGGAGTACTGCGAATAGCTGTGGTTTGAATTGTGGAATGCCGGGTAATGGTGTACAGAGAGCGGCTATTGTCTAAATGGTGGAATCCCGGATAGTGGTGAGCTGCCAGCTGCTGCAGGTCGCAGCCTGCCCTTGCAAGTCGCCGTAAGCTGTCTAAGCGTCTGTAAATAAGGGAGTTAGCTAGTTAAAGGGCGTAAATTGCGAGTCTAGAGCATCTAAGGAAATACGAAGCTAGAGGCACAGTATAGCGAGGCATAGGCAGTGATCAGGCTGTTGTTAAACCACACTTTAAAACCACGAAGGCCCGCATCGGCGGGCCCTCATAATACTGCTAAAGAGTGATTACGATTTAGCAGCATCTGCTACTTCGACGGCTTCTGGCTCAGTAGCTACTTTCTTGTACGTTTCTGTGTCCATCACACGACGAGCGCCAAGATAGCGTTTCGCGTAGTAGCTCTCATCAAGAGAGGTGATGGTTACACCTTTGGAAGCTGCATGAGCAAATTTGTTGTTACCAACATAAATGCCTACATGAGATACGCCGCTGCCACTCGTATTAAAAAACACGAGATCGCCAGCGCGAAGATCTTCCTGGGCTACTTTCTTGCCCCCATCCCAATTGAACATGTCTTTAGAAGTACGAGGAAGGTCGAGACCAAGTTCATTGAATACATAACCGGTAAAGCCGGAGCAGTCAAATCCCTTCGTTGTCGTTCCACCATACTTATAATCAGTTCCAATTAGGGGTGCAACAGATTTGTCGAGCTTGGAGTCGGCGAATGCGCTGCCTATCTGGAAAGAAAAAAGTAGAGCAAGGGAAAACATGAACACTGAAACTTTGCGCAAAACAGGTGACTCCTTCCGATGCCTACGAGGTTAGCTGGAGGGTTCGGTAGAAGGTTCCCCTATGGCTCCTGTGAAGCAAAGCCAATTCACCCGACTAGATGGTTCCCCCGTTTCCCAGTGACGGGAACTCGGCAGTTTTTTTATTACTTAGACTTATATATTCGGTTATCATGACGAATTTCCTGCATCTTCTAGATTAGAATTCCCTAATCTTAGTCCAAAACTAGGGATTAATACCCCCCTTTCTCTTCATAAATTTACCTCCGATAATAACGCCAAACCCCGGCTGCAGCCATTAATAGGCGCAACCGGGGAATGTCCCAGTAAAAATATTGTCGAAGGGGACGAGAGACTTACGACTCCGTCTTACACCAGACCTGATACTGTGAAGCAGAAATCCACAGTGTTAGTAATGAACGTGCGAAGTGAAAAGCCTGATGCAGCACTACGGCGAGAAATCCAGACCAGAGCAATGATACGGCCCATGCCGTGGCGGATACTGCCAAACCGATGCCGAGCAATATCAATGTGATACATACTAGAGGGAACGCCCGGCGAAGAGCTATTCCTAAACCCTTAAAGATTCCTTCTCGAGAGGCCGCTCCGAACTGCATGAATTGAAACAGCAGGTGTAAGCTTAACCCTAATGCCATCCAAGCTGCGGCATAGGGCAACAGTCCCTGAAGCCAAGCTGTTAAGGAGGATTCTGAGAAAAAGCGGTCTTTGGCTAGTGGCAGCAGCCATACGGCGGGAAGTAGAATGAGCCCGTTCTCCAGCCAATAAAGCAGGGTTACTGGTTTCCAGACGCTCCGGATTCCTAACCATACCCTTGTTCCCTCACCCTCCACCGCGTGATGAAAGGAGTAATATACACCGGCATTGAACAAAGGAGTGAGTACCATCCTTATCAGAAGCAATCCGCCTAGCATCCAGAGAACCTCGTTAGCGAGGTCGGTCTTGAGAAGACGAAATTGGGCTTCGATGAGGAACAGATGGGCAGCGTCGGAGTTTGGATGCGCATCCGGATAACGTGCCAGGATGGGCGTTACGACTGAATCGACGAACCGGTAGAGGAAAAACCCCCACAGTAAGCGATACAGGAAAAGGAGAACCAATACATATTTATGCCGGACAGCCATGTCCCATCCCTTTTTTAATAAACGACGCATTCCCTAATCACCTCACCACACCAATGTGCCGAACAATCCTTCAATAATCTGTGTTATACCGGTTACGAAGCGTGTGCGTTCTTCCTTAGGAACCTCGGTCTTGAGATAGTTGTTGTATCTGCGGTTATCGAGGACGACATTAAGGTTAGGATCGATGGCTACATACTCCAAAGGTGTGGTGGAGCTTAGTTGCAGTTGCGCGTGGTTTTGCACACCATCCCACTTTTTGCGTATTGTCTGACCATCCTGGAACTTAAACAAGACTAATACGGGCTGAGCACTGCCGCCGTTACGCCTTAGAAGCACCTGGCTCTCATAACCGTTTGCGGTCTTGTGTGCAGTAATGGAATCAACAGAGAAATCTGTCATTTGCCCCTGCTGAATGTAAGACTGGAAGAAGTCGTCCCACTTGGTTTTTGTAACACTTTCCACGACCTTCTTAAAGTCCGCGGAGGTAGGATGCTTAAATTTATTTTTTTGAAAATAAGTCCGCATGATCTTACTCATCGTCTTATCACCCACTTGGCGCTCCAAGGAAGAAAGCACGAGCTTACCGCGAATATAGACATTTTCGGCATATCCTTCTGAGGAGCGATAGCGCCATGAAAATTGATTAAGCGGCTCTGGGTTGGTCATATAGCTGGCTTCAATCGGAATATTGGGTAGTACTCCATAGATACTGGCCATTAGCTTATCCTCGGTGTAAGAGGTGAAGCCTTCGTCAAGCCACGCCTCTTCGAATTCATTGGAGGCAACTAAGCCATACCAATATTGATGAGCAATTTCGTGGAGGAGTGTGCGCTCAAGATCATAGCCTGGGTTGTCGGTTTGGGCTGCAGCAGCGGTAACGAGTGTCGGATATTCCATGCCTCCGGCTCCATTGCCGCTAGCAGGTGGAACGATGACAGACAGTGTGGAATAAGGATATTCTCCGTACCACTCTCCAAGCTTGGCTAAAGCAGATTTAGCGGCATGCATATAACGATCCTGCATGTCCTTATGAAGGGGGTCGAGGTAAAGCTTAATCCGAACACCGGGTATTCCCGGAGAGGAGAAGGAATCCTCTACAAATGTGAAATTTGGAGATGCAGACCAGGCGAAGTCATGAACATCATCGGCGTAAAATTGAAAGATTTTACGTCCCCCATTAATAACAGGCGCCTTCGTCTGGAAACCGGTAGCTGCAACCTTGTATGCCGCTGGGACATTGATGCGCACGCTGTAGATCCCGAAGTCCGAATAAAATTCGGAATTACCGTGGTATTGATGTAAATTCCAGCCTTCAGTTGTCCGGTTACCCGTGCCATAAGTTTCGTACACGGCTATTTTCGGAAACCATTGACCGGCCATGATGAAATCTCCTGCTTTGCCCATTCGTGCGAACACATCAGGTAGCTTAACCTTAAATTTCATTCGCAGGGTGACGGACGCGCCAGGCTTGACCGGTTCCGGAAGTCGGAAAGTCGCGAGCGTACGGTCTTTCTTGTTACCATCGTCCGGTTGCACATAATGAAGGCGGGGGAGAAGGGTTTCGCCTTGCTCTGTCGTCAAAGTAGTGATTTCCATGCTCCCATTGCTGCCTGCTTTCATTTTGTCCCCGCGCAATTGGCCCTTGGACTCATTAATAAAAGTGCTGCCAGGTGCAAAGGCGTTCGGATACAGGTGAAAATAAAGCTCAGAGATCGTTTGCCGACCGGGATTTTTCCAGGTGACGGTTTGCTCTCCCGTCAGACCGCCGCCCCCCTCATCCAAGGAAACGGAAATATGATACTCGGTTATCCGGTTGCTAAGCACGGCAGCCTGAGGTATCTGTGGAGCATCCGGAACCGGATCGGATTGTACTTGAATGGCAGAGGGGGTGCTTGTAACCGGCAGCTCGGACAAAGCGTTGCTAGGAAGCGCGTATTGGTCCACCCAAGCGTCGGCAAACCCGAATCGAACAGATAGTACTAGTACAGCAGCGGCAGCGACGAAAAGTAACATTCGCAGCGAACGGCGCTTAGGCATACGGATAACCCTCCCGTTGACAAGCATGTACGAGATATATATGTGGGTTGTCCGCAGATTATATCTGTCTAATTTAATCCGTTTGGACTAAAGCAGTTAATTTCCCTTCATAAAGCAACGTTAAGCGGTGGAGTGCACGGGTGCAGCCGACGTATAGCAGCTTGGCATCCTGAGCAGTTAAGGCATATTGCCGCTCATTCACATCAGCTATCAGCACAGCGTCGAATTCAAGTCCTTTAGCTAAATAGACGGGCACGATAGTTATACCTCCGCGATATTGGGCTTGACCTTCGGAAATAAGATTAGCTTCAATGCCGAATTGCACCATTTCCTCGTGGAGTCGAACACATTCCTCGTCTGTCCTGCCGATAATAGCAATTGTGCGCATACCGCGTTCCTGATTGTCCTTGATGAAGGTGTCGATAAAAGGGAGCCTAGCTTTCTCATGCTCTAACTGGATAACATCAACAGCTTCTCCACTACGGAACACAGGCTCAGCCGGAGGTAGCCCCGTATCGGTATGAGGCAAAATACCGTTGGCAAATTCAATTATTTCAAGCGTAGAGCGGTAGCTTTGCTTTAGAATATGGTACGAGTTCTGATCATCAGTAAAAATGGAAGAGAGCTCTTCCCAACGTTGAACACCCCGGTAGGCATGAATCCCTTGCGCTAAATCGCCAAGAATAGTGAAGGAAGGCTCGTTCATAAAAGTGTTCAACAAAGCGATCTGGAAAGGAGAGACGTCTTGGGCTTCATCAACGACGACGTGATCAAAAACGAGATTCTCGGCTCCGTTTAACTTATAGTGAATCCACACGAGCGCGGCTAAATCTTCTGGTTGGGCAAATCCCTTTTTCAAATAAGCTCGAGTAGTATCAACGACCTTCTTCGGTAGTTGGTTCTCAGCACCTGGAGCAAATATCGCTTGGTAAAAGGTGAGCGCATCAGCTTTCGGTAACTTGTTTATATATGAGCGCAGCCGTTGCTTTCCAGTCTTGCTCTTATCCTTACGTATTTTGGGGTCACCTATATTGGTTAGCTGCATCTCCAGCCAACGATTAATTCTTGCAGTTAACCGTTCTCGGCGGGCGACCAGAGGATAATGCCGATACTCGACTTCAAACCACTCACGTATCATCGTGCTTGGCAAGATGCGACCTTCCCAAGCCTCGAAAGGCTGGTCTATTAGGAAGCTTTCTTCGAAGCTCTGAAGCTTTTCGTCTAATAAGCTTTTGAATGCGAGCGAGCCCTTGAGTCTGCCCGGGGTCTCATCATCGATCGTAGGTCTTGTTCCTTCTAGAGAAAACCAACGGTTACCTTCGGATGACCCTTCTGCCATTCGGACAGTACCACCCAGTCGATCCAATGCCCACTCCGCGAAGGTCGTTTGTTTAACATTTCCTACCCCAAGCTCAGGGAGCACTCCAGAGATATAGTCGAGGAACATCGTATTGGGAGCGAAAATAATCATTCTTTCCGCACGTATTTGCTGCTGATACTGGTAAAGAAGGAAGGCTAGCCGGTGTAAAGCGACTGTAGTTTTACCTGATCCGGCTGCTCCTTGTATGATAAGAGCTTTGTACCTTGGGGCTCTAATAATGAGATCCTGCTCGGCTTGAATGGTCGATACAATGTCCCGAAGCCGATTGTCCTTCTTGTCTCCGAGCTTATATAGAAGAAACTCATCGTTAAGCCCAATGTTGTCGCCTCCACGCTCGTAGCTATCCACGACCCTTTGCAATGTTTTATCCCGAATAGATAGATTTCGTTTGAGATAGATTTGACCTTCAATCGTCCCGTCCGGTGCCTCGTAAGTAACTGGCGCTTCCCCGCCTGTGAAGGAATAGAAAAGGCTCGCTACCGGAGCTCTCCAATCGATAATAAGAGGTTTACTTGTTTGTGGGTCATCCATGCCTCTCTTGCCGATATACAGGGGGAGAGGCTCGTCTTTACCTTCTTCCTGATAATCGAGGCGTCCGAAATAGGGTTCATTTCCGAGTAATGCCAGTCTTTGTCTGATTTCCTCCCGTTTTTCCTCTAGCAGCTGTTCTACGTAATCTTGTCCTCTGTAAATTGGTCCTACATTGGCCTGCTGCCGATCAATCTCCTGAAAGGTATGCTGAAGCTTAAGTTGCTCTTCTGTGTGTAAGGGGTGCTGAGAGTCCATATTGAGGGTGCCTCCTAGTGCGAAATAATAACTTTACACTTATTGTGCAGCATTTTCGAAAAAAACAATAGACTTATGTTTTCCGATTTGTTATGATGTTGAGTACAGGATTGCCTAAAACTGGTAGAACATACGTTCTTATCTATAAGCAAGCAAGATGAAGCGGGTATGATCTCGATTTTAGGGGTCTAGAGCCCGGTTTTTTCATATCTATCGGTATAAGCAGGAGGATGAACATGGATAACCAGGAAAAACCAGTTGAGAAAAAGAAGCTCTCGCTTAACGTTGTTAGTAACAAGGAGCATAAAGGGTTTGGAGCAGGCTCGATTGATTTAAGCCAGGTGGCTTGCGTGATTATCGATAATGGAGAAGCATATATCGATGTTGGAGCCATGCACGCAAAAAGTAAGATCGAGAAGGGAATTAAATTTTCCCCGGATAAAGCTAACGTGCCCAACGGACGTCCAGCATGGATAGTGTGGGTTGCTGTCGATCGTAATGAAGGTGGCTCTTATTATGCAGGTGCGACTTCCTGTGAGATGCTAATTGATAGCGAAGCTCGTAGAGGGTGGAAGATCCTTCCTGATCATGTAAACCGTTTAGACGCTTCACTTAAACGTAAGTATATGCTCGATAATATCGGACCAGTAGAGAAGGAAGCTCTTCGTAAGCTGTTGGAAGAGCACAATTTAGAGTGGTGGAATCATTCTCCCCAAGCATTGAAGGATTTATTAGCATAAGGTTCCATGTATACATAGAAAGCCTTCAATTCCACACTTAATGAGCTGTGGTTTTGAAGGCTTTTTAGCTATCGTCTTTCTGTTATTATGATTTCTTTAGCATAGGAACAAAAGCTTTACTGTAGATCCAATGCCCGTAATCATTGGGGTGGTTAATGTTGTTGAGTAGCAAGCTTGCTGGTGTTTTGCCTGCAGCAAGCTCTAGTATCCATTGGGCATGAGCGTCAACAACGCCGATCCCATATTCTTCTCCCAATCGGCGAATGACATTAGCATAATGGTTAGTCATACCACTCGTATGCTGCCATAGAGGGTTCGGCTCACATGGTGTCACGAGCAGAATGTCACTATCTCCAGCCTTCCGAATTGTGTCGATCATATAACGAAGGTTCTTTTCGAAGTCTTCCAGTGAAGTTGTATTGCCTTCCGGAAATTTATTCTGGTCGTTCATGCCATACCCTATCGAAACCAAGTCAGGCATAAGAGGAACGACATCTTCGTCTATACGGCTTACGCCGCCGTGAGTATCCTCACCACCGATTGACTTATTCTCAATTCGGATGCTAGCTTGCGGATACAAATCTAATAAAGTGCTTTTGATTCTCCCAAAATAGGTCAAGGACTCCTCGCTGGCTTCCCCGCCCGCGCTAATGCTGTCCCCATAAACGACATATAGGGCTTCTTCTCCCGAATTGAGCTTGCTGATCAACCTTTTTAGTAAAGTCGATTTTTCTAAGTCTATGGGGGTCAAACCTTTGTTCCCTGTAATAGATTCTGTAGAGTAGTCGACGTATATTGTGTAGGCACGGTTACTGAAATCAGCAAAGAGCTCGTGGTTGAAATCAATTAATCCGTACAACGGATTGAGCGCTCCGTCGGGAATTTGACTTCCCTCCACACGGCGTATCGTGCCTAGCTCGTAGTCGATAAGATAGTCTTTGCCTTCCACATAATCGATACGATCTACATGATCGAATTTTGATAGGCTTCGTACGGCTACCGGCTCGCCGGATAATGGACGGTATCGTAAGGGCAAAGCTTCCTCTTTAATAAGCACGAACGCTTCTGCAGTCTGCCTGTTCGCCATCGGTAGGGGTCACTCCTGTAAGCTTATTGTTATTTTTAGATTACCACTCGAGCACGACACCAAGGAAAAATTCTGATTTGTCCATGATCATACGCCATGCTTTTTCTGCGTCCTCTGCCTGGAATCTATGAGTAATTAAAGGTGTAGTTTGTAGCCATCCTTCGTGAATTCCAACAAGTGTATCGTCCATTCGCTGTGTTGTCCAGCCCGATGGGCTATGTAGCGTCATTTCCTGCATACGCAATTCTTGAATATCTACCATCCCTGTTGTACCTAGAAAACCGGCTGATACAAGGTGGCTATCCAGCTTCATTGCAGGCTTCAGCTCACGAAACGTATCCATGGCGCCAACTGTATCGACAACGACCGCGATGTCAGTACGATCACCGATCAGATTGGACACGTCGTTCTGTCTAAGGTTATAGGGATGAATTGAAGGTGGAAGCAAAGCTAATCTTTGGTCATGCCTGCCGAGCACCGTCACTTCCGCTCCTCGATATGCGAGAGTCTGTGCGGCCCATTGGCCAACCATACCATCTCCGATAACGACGGCAACGTCTCCTTGGGACACTGAAGGACGAATGCCACAATTGTAGCCGACCTGAGTGAGCACCAAACCGCTATAAGCTATCGGATCAGAGTTCTCAGGCAGCTTCCATACTTGGCTCTTATGAGTAACAGAAGGATTGATATGACCGCCTGTGTCGAACATCATCCCGTTTATTTTGCTAATGGAAGCGAACACTCGGTCTCCTGGCACTAAGCCTTTTACCTCATCGCCTACGCTTCTTACAATTCCAACCTTCTGGTAGCCTGCGACTTGTGGAAACGGTAGGATATCTTCAGGTCTAGTGACTTGTTCTCCGGTTACTCTCTCTCCATATAGAAAAGAGGATTCCGTTCCGTTGCTGATCCAAGAATATTCAAGATCGATAACAACGTCCTCGGCCCCTGGTTCAGGGACATCGACCTCCATGAAGCGAACCTGTCTTACGCCAGTGAATACGACAGCTTGAGCTTTCATATTAGCCTCCAATCTCTGCAACGGAGAAATCAGTCGCGGGGTAAGAATAGACCTTGATAGCTTCTTGCTTATTCAATAGCTTGATCGTTTCTTGATAACGGTACAAAGGGACATGGTGCGTTTGCAAGCATTCCGTGTTCAAGCCTTTGTTAGCCACGAGATCAAGGAGAAGGGCTTGATCGCTTTCCCCGAAGCTACGGTATTTATAGGACTCTAGCTTAATCCCCTTAAACCATAAGTCCCCACCATAACGGACCTCGCCTTTCAGTACACCGAAGATAACTAAGTGTGAATCTACTTTTTCAAGCAGACTTTGTACGGAAGCAGCTGCACCAACACAATCGTAGCCTAAGTCAAAGCGCTCGTCCTTAACATCGTCCGAATGCTTCGCCAAGCCTATTCCTAGGCTGTTAACGTAAGCGATCCGTTCACGGTTAATGTCCACGGCAGTTACGCTTGAAGCTCCCATCAGGCTAGCGGCTTGCATCGCGAGCATCCCAGCTGGTCCAAGGCCAGACACGAGCATCGATTTGCCAGTAATATCGCCGAATTGAAGCAAACCAATCAACACGCATTTTAATAGCTCGAAGGATACAGCTTGTTTCCATTCCACCGAATCGGGAAGCTTGATCAGCTCATGAGTGCGGTAATTTAGGTATTCAGCATAAGCGCCATTTCCGAGGAGATGCTCTAATGCGGCTACACGATCCCCCACCTTAAAGGATTGAACCTTGCTGCCCACCGCAACTACTGTTCCTGCCATCTCGTGTCCTGGAAATCCAGGGAGCAGGGGATAGTCCGGCTTCTTGGACGCATCAAACATGTCTTTACCGCCCATCATGCTAATATCCCAACGTGGGCATGTGGACACAATTTCTATGCGAACCGTCACTTGATCTTCTTGGGGGTCGGTTAACGGGATATCAATAATTTGGAATGCGTTTTCACCAATAATCTGTAGCGCTTTAATAGAAATCGCCTACTTTCATTTTTCTAGTATGGTGCTGGATTGATTGGTTTAAGTGTACAATAGAGATGCGGAATCGTCTTTGCACGCTGTAGTCCTTATTTATATATAATTTCGCTTATTTTATTGGATATTTCGGGGTTTTCATAATACATAGGTTGAACAATATTGACATTGTGTTGTGGGAGGGCTGAGGTCAATGAAGATTAGATATTGTGGTGCGGGAACCTTGTCACGATCGGCAGAAAAGCCAGGCGGGGGAATGCACACGTTGAGCCATGAAATTCTCTATATTACTGGGGGGAAAGTGAGATTTAAATGGCGGGGGAATGCTTGTGAAGCGGAAGCGCCAGCCGTATTTATTCTTTCTGCTTCGACTCCACACGAGCTGGAGAGCCTGCACGGAGAAGCTAAGTATCGTTTTCTGGAGTTAGTCGAGATGGAGGATTTTCCTTTTAGCGAGAAGCAAGTGGATGAGTGGAATTTCATGCAAATACGTAAGGATATTTATTCTAGAACGGTATTAGGTTCTTCTATTGTTCAATCTCTCGATTTCGTCTACCATCTTCAATCGACAGGTGAAGCTTTGCAAGATTCGAACCTCGGAGAGGTGTGCCTGCTCGAAGTCCGTAAAATGTACAAGCTTATCGCACATCTTCTAGAGGCAACCAGTAACCAGATTTCCGTAAGCAAGCATCAGGTGAAGCACAAGTCCCGGGCCGCGGTTGATTTGTTGATCGATTACATGGATTGGCGTTACAAGGAAAATATTACGCTAGAAGCTCTTGCTGGATGTGTATCGCTCGATCCTTCTTATCTTGTTCGGTTATTTAAGAAGCACGTTAATATGACGCCATTCGAGTACCTTCGAGACCTTCGTCTGAAAGCCGCCGCTAGCTACTTGTCTGGAAGCGATATGCCGATTAGCGCTATCATCCAAGAGACAGGGTTCACGAGTGTACATTACTTTACCCGCTTATTCAAAGCGAGGTATGGACAAAGCCCTGCTGAATGGCGCAAGCAGTTGAAGGGACATTAGTGGTAATAGGTAGGAATTAAGCGGAGATGCCGCATAACTCAGTCGTAAACGCGCCCCGGTGGAGGTAATTAGTAGGAGGTGCCGCGCAATTCAGTCACGAACGCACCCCAGTAGAGGTAGTTAGTAGGAGGTACCGCGCAACTCAGTCGCAAACGCACCCCAGTGGAGGAAGTTAGTAGGAGAAGCCGCGCAACTTAGTCGCAAAGGTGCCCCAGTGGAGGAAGTTAGTAGGAGAAGCCGCGCAACTCAGTCGTAAACGCGCCCAGTGGAGGAAGTTAGTAGGAGAAGCCGCGCAACTCAGTCGCAAAGGTGCCCCAGTGGAGGAAGTTAGTAGGAGAAGCCGCGCAAATCAGTCGTAAACGCGCCCCAGTGGAGGAAGTTAGTAGGAGAAGCCGCGCAACTCAGTCGTAAACGCGCCTCAGTAGAGGTAATTAGTAGGAGGTACCGCATAACTCAGTAGCAAACGCACCCCAGTGGAGGAAGTTAGTAGGAGAAGCCGCGCAACTCGGTCGCAAACGCACCCCAGTGGAGGAATTTAGTAGGAGAAGCCGCGCAACTCAGTAGCAAAGGTGCCCCGGTCTAGAATAGTGACAGTGAGAGTGCCGTCCTCCCCTCGCACTTACAATCTGCAAAAAAAGGACTTAGGCAGAGACAAGCTCCGCCCAAGTCCTTCCTCCTCAATTACCTGCCCACCCACCGGCGGAACCGTGACCAGAGGGAGTGACCTGTTCCCTCACCGCTATCCTCCAAGCCCTTCTTTTCAGAACCGTGTAAAGAGCATGTTTCTGTCGGTTCTGTCCCTGCTAAGAAGGTTTCGAGCACCGAATTGGGGCATTCCGGTGAAGCGAGCAGGCCAGTAGTGGGATCAATATTTACGCTAACAGCGCCTTCTGGAACAGGGAATAGAAGCGGGGGAGACCCCTCGAGAGCAGCTTGCGTAAATTGAGCGAATATAGGCGCTGCACGGTGAGCTTCACTCGAAGTAATAGCTCTACCCCGGTCATACCCGACCCACACTGCAGTTGTCAGATCAGGTGTATAGCCAACGAACCAAGCGTCCGAATCTGTAGTTCCCGTCTTACCCGCAACCGGTCGTTTGAGCATATGTTCTACACGGTGTCCTGTACCTCCTCGGTCAAACACGCTCTCCATTAGCTTTGTCGTTACGTACGATAGAGCTGGACTCAGTACTTCTACCAGATGGGGGTGGGCCTCATATAACAGCTTTCCATTGTGGTCTTGAATACTTGTTATCGCAATGGGTTCTGCCCTGCGCCCCTCGTTAGCGAAGACAGAGAAAGCAGATGCCATCTCAAAAGGGCTCACGGGAAAAGTTCCTAAAGCCAGAGAGGGCACTGATTTCAATGGAGCTTTTATGCCGAGCTTGCGTGCCATGGAGATTACACTTTCTGGCCCGACCTGCATAATCGTGTTGACAGCAAAAATATTGTCAGAAGTGGCAATAGCCTGACGCATACTGATTTCACCATTGAAGTAATGGTCATTATAGTTTCTCGGTCGATAAATCTTGCGGTCGTTATCGTAATAAAAATAGGTAGGCTCACTGCGATATCTAGTTGCCGGAGTGACAGAATGCTTCTCTAAAGCAGATGCGTACATGATAGGTTTAAAGGAAGAGCCAGGCTGACGAGTATTTGCGAATACACGATTAAACTGATTACTGCGGTAATTTCGCCCACCAACCATAGCTTTAATGTAACCGTTGCGAGGGTCAATGGCGATTAGTGCTGTTTGAAGCTCAGGGTTACCGCCTTGAAGTCCCTTTTTTACCGTGTTCTCTGCTATTTCCTGCATATGCGCATTAAGTGTTGTGCGAATAATCAGACCTTCCTCATTCATAATCCGCTCGTCCATCCCTAGCTGATCAAGAGCAACTTTTTTGACATAATCGACGAAATAAGGAGCTGATCTATCCTCCTCCTCAGGCAGAGGGCGGATGCTCAGACGCTGAGTGGCGGCGCTCGCAGCCTGCTCCTTCGTTATTTGGTCGGTGTCCTGCATCGCTTGAAGCACCTTGTGCTGTCTAGCTTGCGAATTAGCTAGATGAAGATGTGGAGAATAATATCGGGGACCCTTAGGGATCCCGGCTAATAGGGCGCTCTCTGCAAGGGTGAGCTCCTTTGCTGGCTTATCAAAATATAACCTGGAGGCGGCTTCTGCGCCGTAGGCTCCATGACCATAGTAGATTTGATTCAAATAGAGCTCTAGAATTTCATCTTTAGAATAAGCTCGCTCTAGTCGTGCTGCGTACCAAGCTTCCTTTAGCTTACGTGTCCAAGTTCTGGCATGGGAAAGATAAAGGTTGCGAGCAAGCTGTTGGGTTAATGTGCTTGCACCTTCCTGCTTGGACATATGTCTAATATCAATCCATGCCGCTCGTGCAAGCCCGTGTAAATCTACACCTGCATGCTCGTAAAAGCGGCGATCCTCGACGGCCAGCGTTGCCTTGACGAGCCATGGGGAAATATTAGAGAGCTTAACGATTTGCCGATTTACTCCACCCTGTAGAGTGGCTAGAACTTGTCCGTCTGCATCGAGAATTTGTGTAGATTGCATTGTTGCTCCCACAGGGAGAGGGGCATACTGAAGCAGCAAGCTTCCCGTAATGGTAAATGCCAGTAAGGCAAGCAGCGTCATCCAGCCAAGTCTACGTCTTATCTTTGTCCATTTGGATGGGATAGGCTTTACTTTGCTTGTTGTTTCGTCCATGAGGTCAGCCCCTTTGTATTCTAGGAGGGAATAGTTGCCTCTTTAGTATGGAAAAGGAACCCAATGGCTATTCCTTCAATAATGAATCTACATTGTTAA
This sequence comes from Cohnella abietis, assembly GCF_004295585.1. Taxonomy (NCBI): domain Bacteria; kingdom Bacillati; phylum Bacillota; class Bacilli; order Caryophanales; family Paenibacillaceae; genus Cohnella; species Cohnella abietis. The sequence goes on from NZ_AP019400.1 coordinate 559,171, forward strand.
GTAGAAATTAAAGGTTGCTTTTTGGTACAATATAGTCGGTAATTGAGGATTTGACGAAATAAGGTCGACAGCTGGCGGAGATTATACTGGTGGCAAGGTCGTAACTATGACAAAAGGGGATTCATCATGCGATTAAATCAAGCGTACTCCGGCAACGTGTTTATATGTAGCTCAGATGATTATGCAGCTTCCAAAGCTGTTATTTATGGAATGCCTATGGATTATACGGTATCCTTTCGCCCAGGCTCTCGATTCGGCCCTGGTAGAATTCGTGAAGCTTCCGTTGGGTTAGAAGAATATAGCCCTTATCTCGACCGTAGTATCGTTGATCTGGCTTACTTCGATGCTGGTGATCTAATGCTGCCATTCGGTAATGCAGCGAAGAGCCTTGATATTATCGCAGATTTCGTTCGTGGTGTGCTCGCTGACGACAAGATTCCTGTCGGACTTGGTGGGGAGCACCTTGTTAGCTGGCCGGTTATTCAAGAGGTGTACAAGAAGTATCCGGATCTCGCTATTATCCATTTCGATGCCCACACCGATCTGCGTGAGGATTATGAGGGTGAGCCGCTTTCCCACTCCACCCCGTTGCGTAAAGCGGCGGAGCTGATGGGTCCTACGAATATATACCAATTCGGTATTCGTTCTGGATCGAAGGAAGATTGGACATATGCTCAGCAATCGGGCATTCATTTCCATCCGTTCGAGGTGGCTGAGCCATTGAAGCGGGAGCTACCTTCGCTCGAAGGTCGTCCTGTTTACGTGACGATTGATATTGACGTTCTTGACCCATCAGCCGCTCCGGGAACGGGCACAACTGAAGCTGGAGGCATTACCTCGAAGGAGCTGCTTGAGGCTGTTCATGCGATTGCTCGTTCTGGAGTAAATGTTGTCGGCTTCGATCTAGTCGAGGTTGCTCCCATTTATGATCCTACAGAGATGACACCTATCGTCGCTTCGAAGATCATTCGGGAAATGCTGCTAGGATTTGTGAAGTAATCGGATATCTCTATTGAAAATAGCCTCTGAGCACCGCGCATAATGCGGGGGTTCAGAGGCTATTTATTATTTATATAGATCCACTATGGTTACATTTCCTCTGGAGCTTTGATCCCTAGCAAGCTAAGCCCATGCTTTAAGACGTTTGCTACAGCTGCGGCTAAGCTTAATTTGGATAGAATCTCAGCTTCATCTGCGTCGTCGGTGATGATTTTACCGGAATTGTAGAAGCGATTGAAGTCTTTGGCCAGGTCCAGTAGAAATCTTGCCACGGAGAAGGGTTCATTTTCTTTAACTGCTTCCTGCAGTACAGATTCGTAGCGCGATAACGTCTTTAAGCATTCCCACGACGATTCTGATGACAGGTGAGAACCGTCTATGGAATATTTACCGCTTAAAACGTCATAATTCCCTCTCCTGAGCAAAGTACATATACGTGCATGGGTGTATTGAAGATAAGGTCCCGTCTCTCCGTCAAAGCTGACGGCATCCTCCAGATTGAAATCTACGGATAGCTGGCGATGATGCTTCAGATCCCCGAAGATAATAGCGCCAACCCCGACTGCTTCTGCAACCTGCTCTTTATTGGGCAGCTCTGAGTTTTTCTCGTTAATGATCTGTAACGCTCGTTGAACGGCCTCATCCAGAACCTCTTCAAGGAAAACGACCTTCCCTTTGCGAGTGGACATTTTCTTTCCATTAACGGTCATAAGCCCGAATGGGACATGCTGATATTGTCCAGCCCAATCAAAGCCCATCTTGTGTAGCACACTGAATACTTGTTGGAAATGGAGACTTTGTTCCGAGCCGACGACATACAGAACAATGTCAGCATGCAAAGCCTGCTTCCGATATAGGGCGGTAGCCAGATCACGAACTGCGTAAATGGTGGACCCGTCTTTCTTAAGGATGAGGCAAGGTGGAAGTCCTTGATCATCCAGACGTACAATCTGTGCTCCCTCATCTTCTTCTAGTAAAGAGAGCTCCCGAAGCTGGTGAACGACCGGATCTATTTTATCGTTATAGAAGCTCTCACCAGTGAAATGGTCGAAAGACACGTCCAAGCGAGCGTACACGCGGCGAAATTCTTTCATGCTTTCATCGACGAAAAACCGCCACAGATCGAGCGTTTCTGGATCGCCCTGCTCTAGCTTTACGAAGGCCTCGCGGGCTTCATCTTCAAGTTCCTGATGATTTTCTGTTTCCTCATGGAACTTCACGTATAGCCGCAAGCTTTCTTTAATAGGCTCTCGTTCGAGTGCATCCTGCGTGCCCCATCTTTGATATGCGACAATCAGCTTGCCGAACTGAGTACCCCAATCCCCCAGGTGATTGACGTTAATGACCTCATGCCCGGTCGCACGATAAATATTAACTAAGGCATTGCCGATCATGGTAGAGCGCAGGTGTCCAATACCGAACGGCTTGGCGATATTGGGGGATGACATATCGACGACGACACGTTTACCCATCCCGATGCTCGAGTGGCCATAGTTCACTTGGCTTGCGGCTGAAGCAATATCGCTTTTTAATTTCACAGATTTGAAGTTAAGGTTCAAATAACCGCCTGTAGCCGAGGCAACAATATCGGTTTGGCTGGCATTAATCCGTTCAGCAATCTCTCCAGCAATCTTCTGAGGAGATTGTTTAAGCTCCCGAGCAAATGTAAAGCAAGGCAATGAAACGTCGCCCATTTCCTTCTGTGGAGGATATTCTAGCCTAGGAGACAGCTCAGATGGGGATAGACCAACATGCGGTGCGATAAGCTGAGCAGCGATATTAATGAGCATAATGTACAAACCTCCTTGAAAATATAAAAATCCCCCGTCTCGTAAGAGACGGAGGATGATTCCGTGGTACCACTCTATTGGTATTCCCATAGGGAATCCACTCATAGGGTTAACGGCATAAGGCCGGGCTTCCCTACTTCATGTTCAGGAAGCCAACTCCCGAGTGCGCTTCACCCATAACCCGTTGTCGGCTTCCACCTACCCGACTCGCTGAATTCCGGATTTTATGAGCTACTCTCTCGTTCATCGTCTTTTAATTATTTCATTCATTATAGCCATCTCTTCTATTTCTATGCAACAAACAAAATCATCATTTGAATTGACCAACCGATCTGTATATAGTTATAACAAGAGTAAAGGGATTGTGGGAGATGAGAAAATGCCGGACAAACGAAGCGTGACCGTTAGCTTCCAAAGCTGGCAGCAGGAAGGCGCGCAGCAATCCATCCTATCAGGAGAGCTATACAAGCTTCGCTCGGGATGGACGCTTATTTATCGGGAGCCGCCTGACGAGAATGGGATTGAAACGATTAACACCCTTTTCGTCCACGAGAATGAAATACGGCTCAGGAGACGAGGAACCATTTTCCTAGAGCAGAGCTTTCGTGAGGGAGCTACCCTACCGGGTAAGATGGAAACCCCATATGGTTCTCATGATGTAGAAGCTTTAACGTCACTTCTGGAAATAGAACTATCGGATTCCGGGGGCGTTATTGAATGGAAATACGACTTGCTCATGCAAGATCAAGAAGTCGGTAGCTTTCATGTCCGACTCGATATTCAGGAGGAACAAGCAGGATGAGTATATTAGAACAATTGCAGGTTGCCGTTAAAGAGGCACTTGCGGACGCAACTTTGGAAGCGGGACTCGTAGCGACGAAGGATGAGCTCCCAACCATTACATTGGAAGTGCCGAAAGACAAAACACACGGAGATCTAGCGACTAATCTAGCTATGCAATTGACGAAGATCGCTAAGAAAAATCCTCGGCAAATCGCAGAGGCTATTATTGAAAAGCTGGGCACTGGACGAGCGTCCATTCAGTCCGCTGAAATTGCGGGACCAGGATTTATTAATTTTCGACTAGACAAGAGCTATTTGTATCCCATCATTGGTGAGGTATTAACTCAAGGTAAACAATATGGGAACGCCGCTACTAAACAAGGTAAGAAGGTTCAGGTAGAGTTCGTAAGTGCAAATCCGACAGGAAGTCTGCATCTAGGTCATGCCCGGGGAGCGGCAGTAGGGGATGCACTATGCAACGTACTCTCGGCAGCGGGCTGTGATGTTACACGCGAATATTACATTAATGATGCGGGCAACCAAGTCAATAATCTTGCTAAGTCTATAGAGGCTCGGTATCGCCAAGCGTTGGGACAGGCAGTTGAGATGCCGGAGGACGGCTATCATGGTGAGGATATTGTCGGATTTGCCAAGCAATTGGCGGAGCAGGAAGGCGATCGCCTACTCAGCTTGAGTGACGAGGAACGCTTTGATTACTTCCGGACATATGGACTTGAGAAGGAATTGGCGAAAATCAAACGCGATTTAGCGCGCTTTAACGTTCAATTCGACGAATGGTACAGCGAAAGCTCGTTATATGAGAATAATCAAGTAACCGTTGTGCTGGATGCGTTGAAGGCCCAAGGTCACGTCTATGAGCTAGATGGTGCAGTTTGGCTGTCCTCTACGACCTTTGGCGATGATAAAGATAGGGTTCTCGTGAAAAATGACGGAAGCTACACTTATCTGACACCAGATGCTGCGTATCATATGGGGAAATATGCGCAGGGTTATGATGAGATGATTAATATTTGGGGCGCAGACCATCACGGCTACATTCCCCGGATGAAAGCGGCTATGGCTGCACTAGGCAACGACCCAGAAAAGCTCACCGTGCTTATTGCGCAGATGGTTAGTCTGTTCCAAAATGGTGAGAAGGTTAAGATGTCCAAGCGGACGGGTAAGGCGGTAACGATGGAGGATCTCATGGATGAGGTTGGTGTCGATGCCATCCGTTACTTCTTCACTATGCGGAGTATGGATTCCCATCTAGATTTCGATATGGATCTCGCGGTGTCGAAGTCCAATGAAAACCCCGTGTTCTATGTTCAATATGCGCACGCACGTATTTGTAGCATTTTCCGTCAAGCGGAGGAGCAAGGAATTGTTATACGGCCATGGCAGGACGCGACAATATCCAAGCTCGTCACTGAGCAGGAATTCGATCTATTGAGGAAAATAGGTGAGCTGCCAGAGACGATAGCAGAAGCAGCTCGCATATATGCACCACATACCATTATTCGATATGTTTACGAGCTAGCCTCTCTGTTCCATAGCTATTACAAGGCGGAGCGGGTTATCACTGAAGATGTAGAGCAGAGCCAAGCTAGACTGCAATTGCTGGCCGCACTTCAGATCACCCTTGCTAATACGCTTGCCCTTGTAGGGGTATCAGCACCAGATAAAATGTAATTTCAGAGAAGATCTGCAGCTTTAATCATACGCTTCACGTTAAGCTCCCCGGCCATTCGGGGGGCTTTTCTGCTATTTCGCAAAGGCTTGGCAGACCTTTTGATGATGGATTTGATTTGTCCAGGCGTCAAACCAGGCTTAAGAGATAGTAGCAGGGCTATAGCTCCAGTAACATGGGAGGTTGCCATAGAGGTGCCGCTCATCTCGCGATGCTTGCCCCTTAACCACGCAGAAACGATGCGGTCACCGGGGGCATAGATATCTATGAGACTGCTTCGATTGGTAAAGGATGCAATCCGACTTTGTTGGTTAGTTGCGCCTACTGCAATAGTCTTAGTGTAATGAGCCGGATAATCAATCGTTCCTATGCTGCCGTCATTACCTGATGAAGCAACGATTAATATGCCTGAGCGATAGGCATTGTTTACAGCGTTAAGCAGAGATCTACTTTTGGTTTTCATGCCAAAGCTCATATTAACGACATCCATCTGATTGTGAACGCACCACTCAATACCGAGAATAATGTCAGATACGAATGCTGTCCCATTGTGGTCGAATGCTTTGATGGGATGGATTAAAGCGCGAGGCGCAACGCCGATCATTCCTTGCAGCTCATTTGCCGCCGCGATTGTGCCAGAAATATGGGTTCCGTGTCCATTGTCGTCTTGGGGCAGAGCCATTCGATGCAGCAGGTTAATGCCTCGCTCTAGGGAATGTCGTAAATCAGGATGAGTGAAGTCGACCCCTGTATCAATAACGCCGACTTTAACGCGATGTCCTGTTGTGCGGTTCCAAACCTGAGGAGCTTGTATATGCTTTACTCCCCATGGTATTCCCTTCTCTGTAACGACAGAGCCTTTGGGTAAGGCGTGAACGCGCACAGGTATATCCTCCTCCCATAACAGTCTGCCGTTTAATGACGGGGGTAAGTCCCGTGGCTCAGCAGGAAGGGATATTGCCTGAATTAGGTCTAAGTGACGGATGATCGGACGTTTCTGCAAATCAGAGCAATTAGCTTGTTTAGCTTGCATCGTCAGCAGGAATTGTTCGTAATCATCGGGATTTGAGAAACGGAGTATGCCTCTTCGGCTTGGCTCCTCTGCAGAGTAGGGGGAACTCTGGAGCCACTCCACGATATCGCTTGCATCCAATGCGACTTCCCTCCCCGATGAATGTGCAGTCCAAGTGAGCGCGAGTTCATGCTCCCTTTCTGCCGTGTTCTCTACTGTATGAACAGAGGATAATAAAAGCTTGGGAATGTGGCCTTTTTTGGCAGGAAATAGGCGGCGTTCCGTGTCATTTCTGTGCTTCTGACATAGGATGGATGGAGAGTTTCCCGGCGAGACTCTTGGTCATGCCGGTTCCTCCGCCCGCGGAGTGGCCGGGAAGGGATACAGTCGAAAAGCGAAGGTGTTGTCCACTGAGGACACGCCTTCGCTTTTTCGGTTATTCGGAAATGATAAAATTAGTATAAAATCGTAAAAGTCTGTTTCTGCGACTTGCATTTTTAGGCAAAATACGGTTTACTAAAGGTTGACAAATCAAACGTGAAGGTTTTTACCGGCGATTCAAGAAGGTTACGCTATCTGCTTAACTTTCTTTGAGTCACCTGAGCTTAATGTATACCCGTCCAAAGTGAGATGATCGCCATCGGTGCTCGTGCCGTACGCAATCGTTAACATTGACGGCAAAGCTGTTAAGCTTGGTTCACATACAGAGAGGATGGAAGTCACGTGAGCGCCGACTACGTGCTGAAACTCGACTCCGAGAAAATTCGCGAAATGCCGATGGTTGATCTTGCTTATGAATTGCTTAAATCAGCCAACACTCCGTTTTACTATCGCGATCTGATGATTGAAATTGCCAAGATGCGCGGTCTTACCGACAGCCAGGTTACAGACGTAATTGCTCAACTGTATACAGAAATCAATATTGATGGTCGTTTTGCATGTGTTGGAGGTAATGTTTGGGGTCTCAAACGCTGGTACCCTGTAGAACGTTCCGACGATCCAATGAACGGTGGAGCTAAGCGCCCTCGTATCATTAATGATGATGACGACGAAGATGATGATGATCTGTACGGTGAGGAAGAGGATACTGCATCCGCGGATGAAGGTCCTTATGGTCTGTTTGACGAAGAGCGTGAGGAAGTGTTCGAGGAAGGCGAAGAAGCGGCCGAAGCCGATGAGGAAGTTATCATCGAAGAGGACGAGGATTCTGATATCGAGGAAGATCTCGGTGGAAAAGCTGGAGACGAAGACGACGATTTTGATGACGAAGATGATGATGACTTGGCTGACGATGAAGACGAGGATGAGTCATAAAAACGTCATCTAAGAGCTTGCTTTAAGAGTATACGAACGTCCAAAAGATGTGTGTTCGTTTTACTTGACACCGCCCATCCGAGACGGTAAACTTATGCTTGGGCTTTAGAAGCGGGTTTTTCCATAGCATAGGAATTTAAAAAGTGCCCCCATTTATTGGGTGACACTTTTTTCTTTTTTCGCCCTGTTTTTATCAGGGTAAGGCTTAGAAATGTAACGACAATAAGATGCCGCAAGGGCATTACGTGGGAGGTTTCGTACAGGGTGACCAAATATATTTTTGTAACAGGCGGTGTAGTTTCATCGCTCGGCAAGGGCATTACCGCCGCCTCTTTGGGACGGCTGCTTAAGAACCGTGGACTGAAAGTAACCATTCAGAAGTTCGACCCTTATATCAACGTAGATCCAGGTACTATGAGTCCTTACCAGCATGGGGAAGTATTCGTAACCGACGACGGAGCGGAAACCGACCTTGACTTGGGACATTACGAGAGATTTATCGATATTAATCTATCGAAGAATAGCAACGTAACGACTGGTAAAATTTATTCAACTGTTATTAGTAAGGAACGCCGCGGAGAATACTTGGGTGGAACGGTACAAGTTATTCCGCATATTACCAATGAAATTAAAGACCGTGTATTCCGTGCAGGTAAAGAAGCTGGATCCGACGTAGTTATTACGGAAATCGGCGGAACAGTCGGCGATATCGAGAGTTTGCCTTTCCTTGAAGCCATTCGTCAAATCAAGAGCGACATTGGTCGCGATAATGTTATGTATATCCATGTTACGCTTATCCCTTATATTAAGGCTGCCGGTGAAGTGAAAACAAAGCCGACCCAGCATAGCGTTAAGGAGCTTCGTAGTATCGGTATTCAGCCTAACATGATCGTATGTCGGACAGAGTATCCTCTTGCAGAAGATTTGAAGCGGAAAATTGCTTTGTTCTGTGATATTGATGCCAATGCTGTTATTGAATGCCGCGATGCCCCTACATTGTATGAAGTGCCGTTAAACCTTCGTGAGCAAGGCTTGGACGATTATGTCGTTAAGCATTTGAACTTAACGGTTGGCGCTCCTGATATGAAAGAATGGGAAGCGCTCGTTGCCCGTGTGAAATCGCTCAAGAAGACGACTGAAATTGCCATCGTCGGCAAATATGTCGCGCTGCATGATGCTTACCTGAGTATTGTTGAATCCCTTGCGCATGCGGGTATCGACGCAGATGCGGAAGTTAATATTCGTTGGGTTAATGCTGAAGAGATTACTCCAAGTAATGTGGACAAGCTACTCGGCGGTGTTCAAGGTATTCTTGTTCCTGGTGGCTTCGGTGATCGGGGAATCGAGGGTAAGATTACAGCTATTCGTTACTCCCGTGAGAATGGAGTTCCGTTCTTCGGTATTTGTCTTGGTATGCAGGTTGCTGTCATTGATTATGCTCGTAACATGGCTGGTCTTGACGGTGCGAACAGCTCTGAAATCCATCCGGCAACACCTTATCCTGTTATTGATCTTCTGCCTGAGCAGAAGGATATCGAGGATCTTGGCGGAACGATGCGTTTGGGCTTATATCCGTGTAAGCTAGTGCCGGGAAGCTTAGCTGCTCAATGCTATGGGGATGAGCTTGTTTATGAGCGTCATCGTCACCGGTATGAATTTAATAACGAATACCGTGAGCGTATTGAATCCGCTGGGTTGAAGATTTCAGGAACTTCTCCAGATGGACGTTTGGTAGAGATGATCGAGCTTCCGGGACATCCTTGGTTCCTTGCCGTACAATTCCATCCAGAATTTACTTCTCGTCCGAATCGCCCGCAACCATTATTTAGAGAATTCGTTAAGGCGGCTCTTCGTCACTCCGAAGCTTAATTATAGGTATTAAAGAATTTTAATAATGTTAGCTATCGAACCGTTCCGGCTTAGTGCTGGAACGGTTTTTAGAATCCATATCCATTTAACGGCATGATATTAAAGTTGTTTGTAATGGAGAATAATATATATTACAACTCTTCTACATAATTTTTACATGGAAAGAGAAGGAATTTGCACTCTGAATCACGAATAAGGCTACAATAGTGAATCGAGGGGATGAGCTCTTGGATAAAAAGAGATTGTTGATTGTTGATGATCAAGTGGGCATCCGTATTCTATTGTTAGAAGTATTTGCCACAGAGGGTTATGAAACCTTCCAAGCAGCGAATGGTCGAACGGCCTTGGAAATTGTGAGAAGCCATCGTCCGGACCTCGTATTGTTAGATATGAAGATACCGGGAATGGATGGGCTAGAAATACTGAAACAGATCAAGGAGCATGATCGCAGCATTAAGGTGATTATGATGACAGCATATGGTGAGCTTGACATGATCAAGGAAGCAACCGACTTAGGAGCTTTGATGCATTTTACAAAACCGTTCGATATTGATGAAATGAGACTTGCTGTTAATATGCAAATGGGAGAAGGCTCGTCGTCGCGATTTGCTACTGGAAGCTAAGCGATACTGATGCTTCTGTAAGCTCATGGGCGGAAACACCCGTTCGGTTTACTTCGCAAAGTCATTTTGTGTTATAATAACGCAGTATGTACGAGTCGTGAGAAATCGAATGAAATTGCAGGAGGAATTGTAATTATGCCATTAGTATCGATGTCCGAGTTTTTGCCGCAAGCCAAAGCAGGTAAATATGCAGTTGGCCAATTTAACATGAACAATCTTGAGTTTGCTCAAGCTATCACAGATGCAGCAATCGAAGAGAATTCCCCATTTATTTTCGGTGTTAGCGAAGGCGCATTGAAGTATATGGGAATGGAATACACAGTTGCAATCGCTAAGGCAGCGGCTGAGAAATCCGGTCTTCCTATTGCTCTACATCTTGACCACGGTAGCAATTTTGATATTGCAATGAAATGTATCCGTGCTGGTTTCTCTTCTGTTATGTTTGATGGCTCGCACCACAGCTTCGAAGATAACATTCGTTTGACGAAAGAAGTTGTTAAGGCTGCACATGCAATGGGCGTTTCCGTTGAAGGTGAGCTGGGAACAATTGGCGGCGTTGAAGATGATCTTAGCGTTGATGAGGCTGATGCTTCCCTTGCTAAGCCAGAAGAAGCGATCCGTTTCTATGAAGAAACAGGCGTTGACTGCCTAGCTATTGCTGTAGGTACTGCGCACGGTATGTATAAAGGCGAAGTGAAAATCCACTTCGATATCATTAAAGAAGTTGTTGCTGCTATTCCAGTTCCAATCGTTCTTCATGGCGGTTCTGGCGTTCCTGACGAAATGATTCGTGAGGCTATCCAGTCCGGAGCAGGTAAAATCAACGTGAACACCGAGAACCAAGTTGCTTGTACAGAGGCAATCCGTGCAGTGCTTGCTAAAGATGGCCAAGTGTTTGATCCACGTAAATACTTGACACCAGCTCGTAACGCAATGAAAGCAGTCGTTCAAGAGAAAATCCGCTTGTTCGGAAGCAGCAACAAAGCTTAATTCAAATTAACTATCGTTGATATCTTGCGCGGGAAAACGTCTAAAGGCGTTTTCCCGTTCCTTCATGTGTCGATCATTTTCGTCGACACCAACACGAGGAGGAAGACGGCATTTATGGAAAAATTGATGGTCCGGGGAGGCCGACCGCTAAGAGGTACGGTCGGAATCAGCGGCGCGAAGAATAGCGCTGTCGCTCTTATTCCCGCAGCAATACTGGCAGAATCGGAAGTGAGGCTGGACAACCTTCCTCAGTTAAGCGATGTGGCGGTTTATGCGGAGTTGTTAGAAGAGCTTGGAGGTAAGGTTACTTGGAAAGATGATACGATGTCTATCGATCCATCTGCCATGAAATCAGTACCTATGCCTAATGGAAGAGTTAAGATGTTACGGGCATCCTATTATTTAATGGGTGCATTATTAGGGAGATTTGGGGAAGCGACGATTGGACTGCCTGGTGGCTGTAATTTCGAACCGCGCCCGATTGACCAGCATATTAAAGGCTTCGAAGCATTGGGAGCGGAAGTGACCAATGATCATGGATCTATTCGTATCAGAGCTAAAGAATTACGAGGCGCCAAAATTTATTTAGACGTTGTTAGTGTTGGAGCTACGATTAACATTATGTTGGCTGCTTCAAGGGCCAAAGGATTAACCTTGATTGAGAATGCGGCTAAAGAGCCTGAGATTATTGACGTGGCAACCTTGCTAAATGCTATGGGAGCTAAAATAAAAGGCGCTGGAACGGAAACAATCCGTATAGAAGGCGTTCAAGAAATGCATGGCTGTCGGCATTCTATTATTCCCGATCGCATCCAAGCTGGAACATACATGATAGCCGCTGCGGCAACTCGCGGCGATGTCCTTATCGATAATATTATTCCTAAGCATTTAGAAGCTATGACTGCTAAGCTGCAAGAAATGGGTGTCCATGTCTATGAGATGGATGAAGCCATTAGAGTTGTTGGTCAATCTCTCTATGAAGCAGTTGATGTTAAGGCGCTTGTTTATCCGGGATTTGCCACTGACTTGCAATCTCCGATGACTAGCTTGCTTACACAGGCTCGTGGAGTTAGTGTTTTGTCAGACAATGTGTACAACAATCGGTTTAAGCATGTTCCTGAGCTGGCCCGAATGGGCGCGCACATAAGGGTAGAGGGTCGCTCTGCCATTATTGAAGGCAGTCGGCTTAATGCGGCGAAAGTAAGGGCAGCCGATCTCCGTGCTGGAGCTGCGCTTGTTGTTGCTGCTCTAACAGTTGAAGAGGGTACGACTGAGATTACCGGAGTAGAGTACATTGACAGAGGGTATGAACGTCTTGTTACGCAGCTCAGTAACTTGGGTGCGGAAGTTTGGCGCGATGGTTAGAAGTGAATATTTTACCTTTGGAGTAAAAGTGGGGTTTCTATGACCGATTTAATGATGGCCGATTTGGAAGGGATGAAGCTGACGGAGCTATACAAGCTTGCGAAGCAGCACCAAATCAATAATTATGCACAGATGAAAAAGAAGGAACTCATTATCGCCATCCTCCGCGCACAAGCGGAGAGGAGCGGCTTGATGTTCATGGAAGGCGTTCTGGAGGTATTATCTGAAGGCTTCGGGTTCCTAAGACCTATTAATTACTTGCCGAGTGCGGAGGATATTTATATCTCTGCTTCACAGATCCGCAAGTTTGATCTTCGGACAGGTGATCTTGTCTCCGGTAAATGCCGAGCGCCCAAAGAAAGCGAAAGATATTTCGGGCTACTGCAGGTAAATGCCGTTAACGGCGTGACACCAGAAGCAGCTGCTGAACGTCTTCATTTTCCTGCTTTAACCCCGCTGTATCCGCAATCGAAGATTAAGCTTGAAACGTCACCCACCCATCTATCCACTCGCATTATGGATCTTATTGCTCCCGTCGGATTAGGTCAACGTGGATTAATCGTTGCTCAGCCTAAGGCAGGTAAGACTTTACTGCTTAAGGAAATTGCTAACAGTATCTCGATTAACCATCCAGAAATTGATTTATTCGTGCTTCTTATCGACGAGCGTCCGGAGGAAGTGACGGATATGCAGCGTTCGGTCAAGGGGGAAGTTATTGCGTCCACCTTCGACGAGGTTCCGGAAAATCATATTAAGGTTGCTGAGCTGGTATTGGAGCGGGCACTTCGTTTAGTAGAGCATAAGCGTGATGTCGTTATTCTATTGGATAGCATCACGAGACTTGCGCGGGCGTATAATCTCGTTGTTCCACCATCTGGACGCACATTGTCTGGGGGAATTGATCCGGCTGCATTCCATCGTCCTAAGCGGTTTTTTGGCTCGGCGCGTAACATTGAAGAAGGTGGAAGCCTGACCATTCTTGCTACAGCGCTAGTTGAAACGGGATCACGTATGGATGATATTATTTATGAGGAGTTTAAGGGTACTGGTAACATGGAGCTGCATCTAGATCGTAAGCTCTCAGAACGCCGGATTTTCCCTGCTCTCGATATTAGACGTTCGGGTACAAGACGTGAGGAATTGCTGTTGGATAAAGAAGCGCTCGACAAGCTATGGGCGATTCGTAAGAGCATGAATGATTCCATGGAGTACGTTGAAGGGTTTCTTAAGAAGCTTTCCAACACCAAAACAAATCAAGAGTTTCTTGATTCGCTGGACACCAGCGGGGGACCGGTTTCACCTAGCCCTTCACCTAGCTCTGGTGGAGGACGCCGCCCGCCGCGCAGCAGCTCCTCTTAGAGTGAGCTCTTAAGCGGAGATAGAGGAGGGCCTAGCATATGCATCTGGTATACGCAGACGAACAAGGTAATGTATTCGACCATCCTGAGCTGTTCGGAATAGCTCGTAGCGGTAATGATCTCGTGGAGCTTCTCGAAGAGGAGCTAATTCCTTTGCCAGCAGGAGCGACTCTAGTTGGTCTTCCGTTTACCCGACCGATCGGAATGGATCCGGTTAGCGGTGAAATGAAATTAATTCCTGGTGCTTATCAGGCGGTAGGGGCGTTGCTTCCGCAAGGCTTCACCCGCTTTTATGTTCCAGGATATTCTAAGACGGATAAGACGCAGAAATTTCCTTTATTCGGATATACGGCTGTCGTGTGGAAAGACGACGGCTTCTACGTGGCTGCGGGGCAGAGTGATGATCCTGAGCCATGGAATCCGGAAAATTGTGATCGAGCAGACTTGGAAATTCAAGTCGATCGTCTGCTTAAAACCTATCCGGACAATAAGCTATATAAGCACCTTTCTCACTGTGCACTAGAGTATGAATGCCTAACAGCTTCAAATACTTTTTTGCAACGCTTGGAGGGTGCCGTGCCTGTGTCCTTCTCCTGTAATGCCGGCTGTTATGGCTGTATTTCGGAGCAACCCGATGATAGTGGGTTTGTGGCGCCGCAGACTCGTCTTAAATTTAAGCCAGATGTTGAAGAAGTCGTCGAGATTATGCTTGAGCACTTAACGGAGCCTCGTTCGATAATCAGCTTCGGCCAAGGCTGCGAGGGAGAGCCCTCTACGCAAGCTCGAACAATTATCGAGGCGATTAAACGCGTACGAGAGAAAACCTCTCTTGGCTACATTAATATAAATACAAACGCAGGATTGTCGGATCATATGAGGGCTATAACCGATGCGGGCCTAAATCTTATGCGTGTAAGTACAATCAGTGCTTTAGACGAGCATTATAATGCTTACTATAAGCCTCGTGGCTATACGCTTAAGAATGTAGAGAAATCACTGAAATACGCAACAGATAAAGGCGTATACACTTCAATTAACTATTTAATTTTCCCTGGTGTAACCGACCGTGAGGAAGAAATTGAAGCAATGATTGGCTTTGCGCGTAGAACGGGTTTGAAATTAATTCAAATGCGGAACCTTAATATTGATCCGGATGCTTATCTCGCGCTAATCCCACCCGCACAGGGCGAAATCTATGGGATGAAAACATTGCTGGATATCTATCGTCAGGAGCTTCCAGATGTAGTCATTGGCTCCTATACTCATGTTCCGCCACTGGTGTAGTACTGCTCGTGTTCCTGGCTTGGCAATCCTGCCTAATATCGGATAGTTGTCAGCATGAGAACACCGTGATACAATGTCATCATGTGTCTATTACTCTGGATCCGCATGAGATTCAGGGCAGAAAGAAGGTGAACCCTTTGAAACCATCCATTCATCCGCAATACAATGTGATTACGGCATCTTGCGCATGCGGAAACACTTTCGAAACTGGTTCGATTAAATCGGCCCTTAAAGTAGAAATTTGTTCAGCTTGCCACCCGTTCTACACAGGTAAACAGAAGTTTATCGATGCAGGCGGTCGCGTAGACAAGTTTAAGAAAAAATACGGCATTTAATGATTTTACCGATAGCATGTGTCAATTCACATGCGGTAGTCAGATCAGGTGTGGCTGCAAGCTAATGCTGAAAGGCACGCTCAACCCACTTGAAAAAATGGCTGTATAGAGATAAGCCTCCCTAGGTATCCTACCGGATAAAGGGAGGTTTTTTTTCATGCGGAAGCACTGGAAAATAATGATTTTGATGGTTACGGCGTTATGCGCATTAATGGCTATATCCGGCTGCGGAAGCCATTCTGCGAAAGGAACGAATGGCGTGAAGACCCAGTCTTATCGCAATGACGGCCAGCTAGGAACAATGAGTAAAAATTCAAAGCTTCCCGGCCATCACATAGTGACTAACTATGAGACGGATACAGTTACCATGAAGCAAGCGATTAAGAAGGTTCCCGGAGTAGCAGATTCTAACGTTACATTTAATGGTGCTGATGCTTACGTGACGATCAAGCTGGAGAAGGATTTAAGACCTCAGCAAGTCCCAACGGTAGAGCAACAAGCAGCTACAGTGCTAAGATTTAACTATCCTAGATACACCATTCATGTATATTCAATGAAATAATGCGGATTTTTCTTGAGGGAACTGCTTCCATCGGTTGCACTTCCTCCTGCAATTCGCTATACTTAGTTTTGCCGTGCTAGACGGGGAGGTAGCGGTGCCCTGTAACTCGCAATCCGCTCCAGCGAGGTTGAATTCCTGTTTTAGGTTTTGTGATGCAGGTTCCGGTAGGTTTCGTGTCGTGTTGACGGCAGGGTCCTCCGCGAGGGACGGCCATGAACCCGGTCAGGTCCGGAAGGAAGCAGCCATAAGTGGTTTAGTTCTTGTGTTGGAGGGTAGCTCGGCCTGAGCGACTCACTCTTATTCGGCTGGATCACAATTATCAAGATCAGGTGCACGGTCCTACTAAGCAAATACGCATATTGATAATAGCGTGAATAAAGCATTCTGCGGAAGAATTAGCCCGCAGAATGCTTTTTTTTATGCCGTTTAGCAGAAAATACTTCTAATGTCATAGGTCCGAAGGAGGGAACACAACCTGATATACCGAATATTTACATTTGTATTGGCTCGTCGAGCGGAGGTGAATAAATGATGGACGAATCCAAGCAAGAGTTTTATATTCAGCAGTTTGCGAATCGTTTTCTTGCTTTGGAAGGTACTGGGGTACTGATATTGGATTCTGAATTTCGGATTGTGGAAATCAGTGAAATGGTTTGTGCAGTGTTCGGATGTAATCGAGCGGATCTAGTGGATAAGCCTGTTGAAGAATGGTTCGAGGGGCTGTCTCTTAAGCCTAAACCATTTGACAGAAGCTTGCTTCACGGCGCGACCTTTCGAAACCGAAGCTTGAGCTGGAATCGGAATAAGATAAGTCATGAGCTTATGCTGGATGGTGAGGTGCTTGAATTTAATGGGGTAACGACAGGAGCGTTCGTCCTCTTTCGGGATGTCTCTCATATGATGACCTTGGAGGAGCAAATAAGACGCTCGGATCGGTTGAAAACAATTGGTCAGATTGCAGCAGGCACCGCTCACGAAATTCGCAATCCTCTAACAGCTATCAAAGGATTCATGCAGCTACTGAATAAAGCCCTCACAGATCGAAGTATGAGCAAGGAGCAAAAGTTTGTTGGCATTGTATTGTCTGAGCTTGAAAGAGTAAATGAGTTGGTGAGTGAATTCCTATTGCTGAGCAAGCCAAAGGAAATTAAACGTGTTCCTTTAAGAATTGGCCAAGTGCTGCAGGAAATTCTCCCTATGATTCGAAATGAAGCTCTGATGTACAACGTGACCGTGCTTTATTATCCTAAACCTGAACTGCTCCCCATTTTGGCCGACAAAGAACTGCTAAAGCAGGTATTTCTTAATCTAGGAAAAAATGCAATTGAAGCGATGGTCGGAGGAGGGACATTAATAATTCGCGAATGCAGTCATCCAGATGAGCCTAACAAAATTGCGGTAGAGATTTGTGATACAGGGACGGGAATAGAGGCAGATGTGCTAGAGAAGGTGTTTGATCCTTTTTTTACGACAAAGTCACAAGGGACTGGCTTGGGTCTTTCGGTGTGCCAGCGGATCGTTCATGATTTGGGCGGGAGCATTGAGGTGTCGTCGGACGTGGAAGGGACGCAATTTACGGTATGTTTGTCATATGCCTCTGGAGAGCTAGAGCAGGAATTAAAAGCTAGCGGTGGAGAGCGCTCACCTGATGATGTATAATGAATGAAACGACAAGTTGACGGGAGCGACAAGCAATGGCACATCTTGCTTTGTACCGGGCCTGGCGTCCCCAGACGTTCCAGGACATGGTCGGGCAGCAACATATCGTACAGACGCTGCAAAATGCAATCCGTGAAGATCGCCTCTCCCATGCGTACTTGTTCAGCGGTCCGAGAGGAACTGGGAAGACAAGCGCTGCCAAAATATTGGCTAAAGCCGTTAACTGTGAGCGTGGTCCAGCTCTAGAGCCATGTAATGAGTGCTCGCAATGTGAACGGATTACGAGCGGTTCGGTTATGGATGTTGTCGAGATTGATGCGGCATCCAATCGCGGGGTTGAAGAGATTCGGGACATTCGGGACAAGGTGAAATACTCGCCCACAGAAGTGCGGCGTAAAGTTTATATTATCGATGAAGTACACATGCTGACGACGGAAGCCTTTAACGCCTTGCTCAAGACATTGGAAGAGCCGCCTGGTCATGTGATGTTTATATTAGCTACGACAGAGCCTCATAAGCTTCCACCAACGATTATCTCGCGTTGCCAGCGGTTTGATTTTCGCCGGGTGTCGTTAGAGGAACAGACTGGGCGCCTTCAAGAAATAAGTGATAAGGAACAGATTACGGCGGAGCAAGAGGCACTTCGTTATATCGCCCGTTTATCCGACGGGGGGATGCGCGATGCTGTGAGCCTGTTGGATCAGATATCCTCGTTCACTGGAGGCCAAGTTACGCTGGAGCAAGCGATTGAAGCAACGGGCGGACTGCCCTCAGAGCAATTCGCTAGACTGGCGATGGCTATACGTGAGAGTGATGCCGCTAAGGTATTAATTGAAATCGATGAAATGATGAAGGCTGGCAAAAGCGCTGACAAATGCTTAGAGCAGCTCATGCATTACTTCCGTGATCTGCTGCTGGCTCAGTTGGCGCCAGATGCAGGTGATTCATCCGGAAGGATTGCCAATCCAGCTGAGTTAAAAGAGATGTCCAAAGCATTTTCTAGAGAGCGGTTATTTGCTATCATTGATTTGCTTAATCGTTATCAGAATGAAATGAAGTATGCGGCTCATCCACAAACGATGTTTGAGATTGCACTCCTAAAGCTATGCTCTGATAATCCAAGCGTGGGGGCTGCAGATGCAACATCCAGTAACAGTGCTGCAGACACAAGCCATGTTCGCGGAGAGCTGGGCCAACTAAGGCAGCAATTGGCTGCTTTGGAAAGCAAGCTGGGAGCTTTAGCAAGCGGTGGGTTTACTCCAGCTTCAGCTGGAGGGGGCTCTTCCTCGCAAGCAGCTGGCAATAGGAATGCACGAGGCAGCTCGCCTGGAAATGGTGGAGCAGGTCAAGCGCCTCGAATTGCAGCCATACCTAAGTTGAAGCTAAATGCTTATGTAGAGGCTCGAACCTCTGCAGGACAATCGTTGGCCAAATGGCCGCAGATTCTTCAGAGAGTTAAGGAGGAGCGGGTAACCGTTCATGCTTGGCTCGTTGACGGGGAACCTGTCTCCATGGCGGAGAACACAATTGTGGTAGCTTTCCGGAATACCATTCATCGCGAAACAACGGAGAGACCCGCTAACAAAGGCGTTATCGAAGGGGTTCTAAGCTCTATTTTCGGAAATCCGACTCAGCTTCTTACCGTTATGCAGAAAGATTGGCAAGAGGCTGTGGCGGAAAGCACGGGTTCCCCGAAGGCAGATTCGTTAGTTGGAGAAGAGTTATTGCTTGTGCCGGACGATGAAGCTGCGGGAAAGAGTGAGCCTTGGATTGATGAGGCCGTTCGGTTGTTTGGAGATCAATTAGTTACAATAAAAGATGACTAGGGAGGATTTTAGAGATGAATAACATGAACCAAATGATGAAGCAAGTGAAGAAGATGCAGGAGCAAATGATGAAGGCGCAGGAAGAGCTAGGCACCAAAACAATTGAGGGCACAGCAGGTGGCGGTGTAGTTACGGTTTCTATTAACGGACACAAAAAGCTGCTTGATATTAAGATTAAACCGGAAGCCGTTGATCCAGAAGACATTGAAATGCTACAGGATTTAGTTCTTACAGCTGTTAATGATGCTTTATCTAAAGCGGATGAGATTGCTAACCAAGATATGGGCAAGTATACCGGGGGCATGAAGATCCCTGGATTGTTCTAGGTCTAAATCCAGCTACGCTTCATAGTTGAGATCAACTGGGAAACGATGATTAGAGGAGACTAGAGCCTTGTTTTATCCTGAACCGATTGCCAAGCTGATTGAATCTTTTTCTCGTCTTCCGGGCATCGGGCCAAAGACGGCGGCTAGGCTAGCCTTTTACGTGTTGCGAATGAAGGAAGAAGATGTAATCGATTTTGCCAAGGCGCTCGTTAGTGTCAAACGGAATTTAACCTATTGTTCTGTTTGCTGTAATATTACAGACACCGACCCTTGTCGTATATGCTCTGATAAGTCTAGGGACGTTTCTGTTATCTGTGTTGTTCAGGAGCCCAAGGATCAAGTAGCTATGGAAAGAACCCGAGAATTCAAAGGACAGTATCATGTACTTAATGGTGCGATTTCTCCTATGGACGGGTTGGGGCCTGATGACATTCGTATAGCAGAGCTCGTTCGTAGGCTCGGTGATGAGCGTGTACAGGAGCTTATTCTAGCTACTAACCCCAATATTGAAGGCGAAGCGACTGCGATGTACCTTTCTCGGCTAGTTAAGCCGTTCGGTATTAGAGTCACCCGTATAGCGCATGGGCTGCCAGTTGGCGGAGATTTGGAATATGCGGATGAGGTTACGATTTCCAAAGCATTGGAAGGTCGTAGGGAGCTGTATTAGCGTTTGTTGAATAGTTTGGTTACTGATGACGCCCTCGGGCGTCTTTTTGTTTGTAGTTCTAAGCGCATGGATGCGGGTATAGAAATAGTAATGGGTTGTCCATTATTAGGGCGATACGGTGTTTGATGCGGGAGGGATTGTCATGCGATGGCGTATAAAGCGTAAGTTGACCTCGGTTGAATCGTTAGAAAGTCAAAGATTAATAGAAGATGTCCGTAGAGCAGAGCAAGAGTGGAGTCTGGCAGAGTGGAGATTTCATCATGCGCTAGGGGAAGATCAAGTGGATTATACAATCTATTGTCTAGAGGCTGCGGAGAAAAAATTGAGTATGCTGCTCAGGCAAGCGAAGTGGCATTGGAGCTTCAAAAATACGCAAGGAGAAAGCAGGGGAGTGGAATGAAGATGTTCTGGCTTATTCTCCTTATCGTTTCTAGCTCTACATTGGGTCTTCTTTTGCTGAAAAAGAATGTGCCCAAAGGTTGGCTAATGCGCTTCAGTATTCATTTAGTTGCGGCGGCGATGGTTCTGTATGCTCTAAACTTCTCGGGCTGGGTAACAGGTTGGTACGTTCCGTTAAATCCATTTACGATTGGAACTGTCGCTGTGCTTGGACTGCCGGGTATTGGATTGGTATTGGGGCTGCAATGGACTCTTCTCGTATGAAATGGCTTGTGGGAGTAAGTGATTTTCGATTTATAAAAAGCCCAGGAATGGTAGTGGAGGCTATTGGAGACAGTAGTTATTAGTCCCTGGAGGCCTATCCAGAGCATGCTCTACAAATTAATTCAGTTATTTTGTTGATTATTGTTGACTAGGCTCTGATCTATATGATACATTATATCTCGCGCCTGTTAGGCAAGCATGAACGTCTGTTGGACGGACATGATTCCTAATAGAGAACACGAGAAACTGGTAGAAATTACTTGTTGCAAAGTGTGCAAGCGATGTGGTATATTATAAAAGTCGCCGTTAGCGATAACGGGACAAAATGGTAAGACAAATTGTTCTTTGAAAACTGAACATTGAGCGTAAGAAAACGAACAAAACGTCGGAAGATAACTTCGGTTATCGGAAGACAAACCAGTTGTAAAGATTGAGCCTCAAAGGCTCTTTAATACGAGACTTCGGTCTCACTATTATGGAGAGTTTGATCCTGGCTCAGGACGAACGCTGGCGGCGTGCCTAATACATGCAAGTCGAACGGATCTTGTTTAGAAGCTTGCTTCTAAACTTGGTTAGTGGCGGACGGGTGAGTAACACGTAGGCAACCTGCCCATAAGATCGGGATAACATTCGGAAACGAATGCTAAGACCGGATAAACAATTTGATCGCATGGTCGAATTGGGAAACGCGGAGTAATCTGCGGCTTGTGGATGGGCCTGCGGCGCATTAGCTAGTTGGTGGGGTAATGGCTCACCAAGGCGACGATGCGTAGCCGACCTGAGAGGGTGAACGGCCACACTGGGACTGAGACACGGCCCAGACTCCTACGGGAGGCAGCAGTAGGGAATCTTCCACAATGGGCGAAAGCCTGATGGAGCAACGCCGCGTGAGTGAGGAAGGCTTTCGGGTCGTAAAGCTCTGTTGCCAGGGAAGAATAAGGGTGAGAGTAACTGCTCATCCGATGACGGTACCTGAGAAGAAAGCCCCGGCTAACTACGTGCCAGCAGCCGCGGTAATACGTAGGGGCAAGCGTTGTCCGGATTTATTGGGCGTAAAGCGCGCGCAGGCGGTTCTTTAAGTCTGGTGTCTAAGTGCGGGGCTCAACCCCGTGATGCACTGGAAACTGGGGAACTTGAGTGCAGAAGAGGAGAGCGGAATTCCACGTGTAGCGGTGAAATGCGTAGAGATGTGGAGGAACACCAGTGGCGAAGGCGGCTCTCTGGACTGTAACTGACGCTGAGGCGCGAAAGCGTGGGGAGCAAACAGGATTAGATACCCTGGTAGTCCACGCTGTAAACGATGAGTGCTAGGTGTTGGGGGTATCATGCCCTCGGTGCCGAAGTTAACACATTAAGCACTCCGCCTGGGGAGTACGGTCGCAAGACTGAAACTCAAAGGAATTGACGGGGACCCGCACAAGCAGTGGAGTATGTGGTTTAATTCGAAGCAACGCGAAGAACCTTACCAGGTCTTGACATCCCTCTGAATCCTCTAGAGATAGAGGCGGCCTTCGGGACAGAGGAGACAGGTGGTGCATGGTTGTCGTCAGCTCGTGTCGTGAGATGTTGGGTTAAGTCCCGCAACGAGCGCAACCCCTAAACTTAGTTGCCAGCAGGTTAAGCTGGGCACTCTAGGTTGACTGCCGGTGACAAACCGGAGGAAGGCGGGGATGACGTCAAATCATCATGCCCCTTATGACCTGGGCTACACACGTACTACAATGGCCGGTACAACGGGCTGCGAAACCGCGAGGTGGAGCCAATCCCAACAAAGCCGGTCTCAGTTCGGATTGCAGGCTGCAACTCGCCTGCATGAAGTCGGAATTGCTAGTAATCGCGGATCAGCATGCCGCGGTGAATACGTTCCCGGGTCTTGTACACACCGCCCGTCACACCACGAGAGTTTACAACACCCGAAGTCGGTGGGGTAACCCGCAAGGGAGCCAGCCGCCGAAGGTGGGGTAGATGATTGGGGTGAAGTCGTAACAAGGTAGCCGTATCGGAAGGTGCGGCTGGATCACCTCCTTTCTAAGGAACCCTTCGGGGTTATAAAAGTCCATAGCTGCTTCGGCAGGATGGCAATTCGTTTCTTACGCTCAAGTTCAGTTTTGAAAGAGCAATACACTCTTTCTTTAGAAAGCCGGTTTGGTGGCAACGGCGGAGGGGTTCCACGCGTTCCCATCTCGAACACGACCGTTAAGCCCTCCAGCGCCAA